>JBBAVQ010000180.1:0-2886 GCA_040397625.1 Pirellulales bacterium
CAGTGCAACCCCGAGGAGTTCGCCGTCATGCGATGCGGCCTGCCTACCGCGATCCTGTCTTCTGCTGCCGTCGTTCTGTCGCTCGCCTCCGCTGCCCCGTCACGGGCCGACGTCGCCGACACGCTCTACATCGGTGGCGACATCATCACGATGCGTGGGCCGCAGCCCGAGATGGCCGAGGCCCTCGCCGTGAACGACGGGAAGATCATGTTTGTCGGGCCTCTGGCCGAGGCGAAGGCCCACGTCGGCCCGGCCACGACCACGATCGACCTCGCCGGCAAGACCCTCCTGCCCGGATTCATCGACACCCACGGCCACTTCGTCTACTTCGGAAAGAACCTCGTCGACGCCGATCTCTTCGGCTGCACCGACATCCCCGACCTGCTCGCCCGGATGAAGAAGCAGGTGGAGCGAACACCCGCCGGGGCGTGGATCGTGGGCTTCGGCTACCAGCCGCGGCAGATGAAGGAGAATCGCGCGCCCACGATCGAAGAGCTCGACGGCGTGGCCGCCGACCGCCCCGTGATGGTCGTCGATTCCTCAGGCCATCTCGGCGCGGGCAACTCGAAGGTGTTCGAGGTCGCGGGCATCACGGCCGACACGCCGAATCCCGAGGGCGGCTCGTTCACGCGGAAGACTGGCGGAACATCGCTCGCGGGGCCGATGGAGGAGACGGCTCTCAACGCGGTCCGCAGCAAGCGGCCGCCGTTCACCGGGGAACTGGCCGACGCCGTGATCACCGGCGCCGCCACCCTCTGGGCCCGCTACGGCCAGACCACGGCGATGGAGGCGGGGCTCGGCCTCGGCAGCGACGACATCCAGCTGGTGGTCAACGCAATCGACAAGAACCTCCTGCCGATCGACCTCTACATTGCGGCGAAAGACTCCACCGTGGACGACACGCTCGCGGCAGCCTACGGCGTGGCAAGTGCCTACAACCCCAAGCCCAACGGCACGCTCGAAAAGCTCCGCGCCGCCCGCACCGACCTCGACAAGCGGTATGTCAATCGCGTTCGGCTCGGCGGCATCAAGTTCTGGCTCGACGGCAGCCTCGACACCGCCTGGTTCACGAAGCCGTATGCCACGAATCCACCGGGCAAGACCGGCAGCTATTCGGGCTTTCGCCAGATCCCCGATGAGGTGATCGACGCCGCCTTCGATCGCTTCTGGCCCACCGAGATGCAGATCCACATGCACATGAACGGCGACGCCGCCGCCGACCAGGCGCTCGCCGCGATCGACAAGGCGGTGAAGAAGCACGGCATGCGGGATGCCCGGCCGGTGTTCGTGCATGGCTCGTGGCTGCGACCCGACCAGATCGAGAAGATGAAGACGTGTGGCGCGATCCCGAGCTTCCTGCCGTCGGGCATCGTGCCGGGAGGCGACGGCGTGGTGAGGCTCTGGGGACCGGAGCGGGCGGCAGGGTCGATGGCCACGCGGACGTTCCTCCGCGCCGGCCTGCCGTTCACATTCTCGCACGACGCGCCCGTGTCGCCGCAACCGTGGATCCTGGCGCTGGTCGATGCCGGAACCAACCGACAGAGCGCGAGTGGTCAGGTGATCGGCCCCGACGAGCGGATCTCGCCCTACGACGGCCTGCGCGCCGTCACCGCGATGGCCGCCTACCAGCTCAAGGAGGAGAAGACGAAGGGCACGCTGGAAGCGGGTAAACTCGCCGACCTCGTGATCCTCGAGAAGAACCCGCTGAAGGTCGATCCGCTCACGATCAAAGACATCGCGGTGGTCGAGACGATCAAGGAAGGCAAGACCGTGTTCCGCCGCTGAGCGGCCCGAATGGTGGCCACTGGCGGCCTGTCGCGAGCCCGGCATTGGTGATGGGAAGACTGGGATGATAAAATCTTGGCGATACACGACCGTCCCGCCGATCGACCATATCGGTCCGCGATCCGAGACCTGATCACGCCCTCGGATCGGCGACGCGGGTGACCCCTTGTGGACGCAGTTCCATGGGTTGCTCGATCTCCGTTCTCCGCATCAGGCTCATGGCTGCGACGGCGCTGGCCTCGCTGGCGTGGCTGATCGCCGTGTCGGCCCGGGCCGACGCCCCGCCGCCGCTCGACTTCAACCGCGACATCCGGCCGATCCTGTCGGAGAACTGCTTCTACTGCCATGGGCAGGACGCCAACAAGCGCCAGGCTGATCTCCGGCTCGACCTCCGGGAGGCAGCCGTCGCCGCGGGGGCCATCGTGCCCGGCACTCCAGGCTCCAGCACGCTGCTCGAACGGGTTCACTCCACCGATGCCGACGTGCTGATGCCGCCCCCCGATTCCAACCGGCGGCTGTCCGACGCCCAGAAGCAACTCCTCGACCGCTGGATCGCCGAAGGGGCACCGTACGAGCCGCACTGGGCGTTCACCCCCCCGGTGCGACCGACAACGCCGCCGGTGCAGCGAGCCGACTGGCCACGCAACGAGATCGACCGCTTCGTGCTCGCGAAGATCGAGGCCGCGGGCCTGTCGCCGGCGCCGGAGGCCGACCGGGCCACGCTCATCCGCCGTCTGCACGCCGATCTCGTCGGCCTGCCGCCGACCCCTGAGGAGGTCGATGCCTTTGTGGCCGACCCCGACCCGCAGGCATACGAAGCACTCGTCGATCGTCTTCTCGCCTCGCCGCACTACGGCGAGCGGATGGCCCTGCCGTGGCTCGACGCCGCCCGCTACGCCGACTCCAACGGCTTCCAACAGGATGGTGACACCTGGCAGTGGATCTGGCGCGACTGGGTGGTGAGGTCCCTCAACGCCGACAAGCCCTTCGACCAGTTCTCGATCGAGCAACTCGCCGGCGACCTGCTACCCGACGCCACGCAGGATCAGAAGATCGCCAGCGCCTTCAACCGCAACCATCTCCTCAATGGCGAGGGAGGCG
>JBBAVQ010000180.1:2986-6806 GCA_040397625.1 Pirellulales bacterium
CAGAAGATCGCCAGCGCCTTCAACCGCAACCATCTCCTCAATGGCGAGGGAGGCGCGATCGCCGAGGAGCAGCGGTTCAACAACCTCTTCGACCGCGTCGATACGACGAGCACCACCTGGCTCGGGCTGACGATGGCCTGCGCCCAGTGCCACGACCACAAATACGACCCGATCACCCGCACCGATTACTACGGCCTCCTCGACGCCTTCAACCGGCTGCCCGAAACAGGCACGCCCACGAAATTCTCCGCCCGAATCCGCGTGGCACCGCCCATGGTCGAACTGCCCACGGCTGACAACGCCGTGCACCTCGCGGCGCTCGAGGCCGAGATGAAGGCCGTGGAGGCGGAATCGAAGCCGGTCATCGACGCCCTCTATGCCGCCTGGAAGCGGGGCCTGTTCGCCGACGGCACGCCAGCCGACGCCGAGGACCTTCCCGGCAAGCTGCCGCAGCTGCTGCTCACGCCCGAGGCCGAGCGCACCGACGCCCAGAAGAAGGAAACCGAGCGGAGCCTACGGCAGTTCTTCGACAGCACGGTGAAGCGCACGTTGATCAAGACGCTGCCGCAGGAGGCGAAGTATGAAGCCGCCCGAAAGGCGCTCGACGAGTACAAGGGCGACCAGGTTCCGCTGCTGATGGTGATGAGCGACGACACGCCGCGAGACACCAGGATCCTCGACCGCGGCGACTACCTCTCTCCGGTGGGCGAGAAGCTCGAGTTTCTGCCGCCGGCATTCCTGCCGCCGCTGCCGGAGGGCTTCCCGCGAAACCGCCTCGGCCTCGCCCGCTGGCTGTTCCTGCCGAACCACCCGCTCACGGCCCGCGTGCAGGTCAACCGCATGTGGCAGCAGTTCTTCGGAACAGGACTCGTGAAGACGACCGAAGACATGGGCGTGCAGAGCGAGTATCCGACGCACATGCAGCTGCTCGACTGGCTGGCGGTGGAGTTTCGCGAGCAGGGCTGGAGCCGCAAGCGGATGCACCGGCTGCTGGTCACCAGTGCCACGTACCGGCAGTCGAGCCGGGTGACGGCCGACGCCCTTGCCGCCGACCCGGAAAACCGACTGCACGGCCGGGGGAGCCGGTTTCGGATGCCGGCGATGGTGCTCCGCGACATCGCCCTCGCCGCGAGCGGCCTGATCGACCTCACGCTCGGAGGCCGCCCGGTCTATCCCTACCAGCCCGACCAGATCTGGGAGGCGCTGGCGGTCACCAAGGAACGCGACTTCACCTATCCGACGTCGCACGGCGCCGACCTCTACCGCCGCAGCCTCTACACCTTCTGGCGGCGGACGGTGAGTCCGGCCAACATGTTTGACGCTGCCAACAGGCAGACGTGCACCGTGCGGGCAAGCCAGACCAACACGCCGCTCCACGCCCTCACCACGCTCAACGATCCAACCTGGGTCGAGGCGGCCCGGGTGCTCGCCGAGCGGAGCATGAAGCACACCAGCGGCCTCGACGGCCGGCTCGCCTACGCCTTCCGCCGCGTCGTCGGGCGGACGCCAACCGCCTACGATCTGGAGTCGCTCACGCGGATGCACGGCCGCCAGCTGGCGGTGTATCACGACGATGCCGAGGCGGCGAAGCAGCTCGTGAGCGTGGGCGAGAGCACGCGCGATGAATCGCTCGATCCCGCCGAGCACGCGGCGCTTGCGAGCGTGTGCCTCGCGATCCTCAACCTCGACGAGGCCCTGACCAGGGAGTGAGCATGGACGACCTCCACCGCGAGAACATCCGGCGCGTCACGCGTCGGCAGCTGTTCGGCTCCGCCGGCATGGGAATCGGCTCGGCGGCGCTGGCCACGCTCCTGGCCCGGGAGACGGCCGCGGCCGACACGCCCGGACAGGCAGGGCTGCCCGGCCTGCCCCACTTCCCCCCGAAAGCGAAGCGGGTGGTGATGCTCTGGCAGGGGGGCGGACCGTCGCACGTAGACCTCTTCGACCCCAAGCCGGCGCTCATCGAGCGGGGCGGCCAGGACGTGCCCGAGAGCGTCAGAGGCTCGACGCGGCTCTCGACGATGTCGAGTGGCTACGCAAAGTGGCCCGTCGTGCCGCCCCTCAAGCCGTTCACGAAGTATGGCCGCTGCGGCACCGAGATGAGCACCATGCTGCCGCAGATCGGCAGCCTGGCCGACGACCTCTGCCTCGTACGAAGCATGAACACCGAGGCGGTCAATCACGCCCCCGGCGTGACCTTCTTTCAGACGGGCTCGCAGGTGCCGGGCAGGCCGAGCATGGGCGCCTGGATGAGCTACGGCCTCGGCTGCGAGACCGAAGACCTGCCGGCGTTCGTGGTGATGACGTCGAGCGACAAGGGCAAGACCTGCGGGCAGCTATTCTTTGACTACTACTGGGGGAGCGGCTTCCTGCCCTCGCGGTATCAGGGGGTGAAGTTCCGCAACACCGGCGATCCCGTGCCCTACCTCGCCAACCCGGCGGGCGTGAGCCGCGAGGCCCGCCGCGCCCTGCTCGACGACCTGGCCGCGATGAACGCCGCGCACCTGGCCGACTACGGCGACCCGGAGATCGACACGCGGATCGCGCAGTATGAGATGGCCTACCGGATGCAGGCCAGCGTGCCCGACCTCGTCGATTTCGCCGACGAGCCGCAGCACGTGCTCGACCGCTATGGCCCCGACGTGCGGACGAAGGGCAGCTACGCCTTCAACTGCCTGGTGGCCCGGCGGCTGCTGGAGCGGGGCACGAGGTTCGTGCAGCTGATGCACGCCGGCTGGGATCAGCACAACAATCTCTTCACGCAGCTGGAGGAGCAGTGCCGCGATACCGACGCCCCGTCGGCCGCGCTGATTCAAGACCTCAAAGACCGCGGCATGCTCGCCGACACGCTGGTGACCTGGGGGGGTGAGTTTGGCCGCACGCCCTTCGGCCAGGGAGATCCCGACAGCCCCAAGGGCCGCGACCACTTCGGCAAGGCCTATTCGTTCCTGCTGGCCGGCGGCGGTGCGAAAGCCGGGCACGTGCACGGCTCGACCGATGACTACGCCTGGAACATCACGGCCGACCCGGTGCACATTCACGACATGCAGGCGACGATCATGCACCTGGTGGGCATCGACCACACGAAGCTCACCTTCCGCTACCAGGGCCGCCAGTTCCGGCTCACGGACGTGCACGGACACGTGGTGAAGGGGATCATCGAAACGTGACAGGCTCGTGCCCCGCGCCGAACGCGCTCGCCCGAATCAGGAAGCCCAATCGTGGAAGCGAGAGGGGACGGGTGCGAGCCCGGCGGGCGGGCAGCCGTACGCCTGACGGCGTTACGCTTCCTGTGGCTCCAACGTTTGTTCATCCCGGCCTCAGGAAGCCCAATCGCGTGAGCGATGGGGGCCCGCCGCTCCTGCGGCGCTGGCGGCGGCCATCGGCCACGTGGCTGATCGCGGCCCTCCTCATGACGCGCGGCTGGGCGACCGCGGCCGAGCCGGCCGCCATTCCCTCCGACATCGTCGCCTTTCAGCGGGATGTCGCGCCGGCAGTGCTTGCGGCGCGGCCGTGCGACGCGAAGCACTGGCGGCAGATCGAGCCGGCGGTGCACCACCTGGCGCTGCAGCACGCCGACCGCCTCGCGGCCCTGCCGGCCGCCGACCGCGTCGCGGCGCTGGCCAGGCTGGCGGACGTCATCGACCGCGTGCGATCCCGCGTCCGCGATCAGCCCGTCCTTGCCGCCGGACGCCACGTGATCGGCCTCCTCGATCCCGACAAGGGACTCGGCCCGAAGGAGGTGACGACGATCGCCGAAGCCTATGGCGGAACGACGATCGTCTTCAAAAAAGACGCGGAGGGCGAGACGCTCGAATCG
>JBBAVQ010000181.1:0-6695 GCA_040397625.1 Pirellulales bacterium
CGTTGGGCTTGTACACGTTGGGCTTGTACACGTTGGGCTTGTACACGTTGGGCTTGTTCGGACGGCTGCGCAAGGCTCATGGGGTGGGGTGGCCTCATCGGTCGAATAACCGTGCGTTGGGATTGGCTTCAATCTACGCCGGGAGAGCCGGTTGCTCCAAGGTTCGGTGGATCAGGCGTCACTGCGGCCCTTCGCTGCCGCCCATCGAACGGCCCAGGCATCAGGTCGAGTCCATGCACTATGCGGCTGCTGCCCGTCCTGCCTGTCGGGCGACCAGAATCTCTGCCCCACCGCGGAAGGCACCATCGTCCAGCGGCACGGCGGCTTCGCGACCCGTGTTCGCGCCCACTGGACGTGGGTCAGCCCGCTGCCCGATGAACTCGATGCCAGCAAGGCTGGGCCGCTCTTCTGTGGTGGGATCACCGTTTTCAACCCGATCGTGCAGTGTGGCGTCAGCCCCACGGATCGCGTTGCCGTCATCGGCATCGGCGGGCTCGGTCATCTGGCGGTCAAGTTTCTCCGTGCATGGGGCTGCGAGGTCACCGCCTTCACCACCAGCGCATCGAAACGCGAAGAGGTCCTCGCGCTCGGAGCCCATCGCGTGCTGGATACCCGAAATGACGGTGAGCTGATGAAGATGGCCAACGAGTTCGATTTCATACTCAACACCACCAACGTCGGCTTGGGCTGGAACGGCTACGTCGCCGCCCTGAGGCCGCGGGGCCGGCTGCACACGGTCGGCGCGGTGCTGGAGCCGATGTCGTTGGCGGCGTTGCCCTTCATCATGGGGCAGCGATCACTCTCCGGTTCGGCGCTTGGGAGTCCTGCCACTGTCGATACGATGCTCCGGTTCTGCGCCCGCCACGGTATCGCGCCGACGACGGAAAGCTTCCCGATGTCTCGGGCGAACGAGGCCCTGGATCATCTCCGCAGTGGCAAGGCCCGGTATCGCATCGTGCTCATGAACGATCTTCCGGGTGACGGTGCCTGATCAGGGGCCTGGGATGCTCACCGCGAGGCCCGGGATGCTCACCGCGACGATGGCATGAGATTTGGCCTTCACGAACGTGATGACCACGGCCGCACGTTTTCAGAAGTCGAAATCGATCCGCATGCCGTAGGCGTCGGTCATGCTGTTTCCCTGGCCCGTCTTCGTGTCTTCTAGAAAGGCCCGGACGTAGTTGAACTTCCAGCGCGTGTAGGGGTTGAGGTACCAGTTCAGGCCGACCGTGAAATCGGTCAGGTTGTTGCCCTGAATGTTCTTGTCGTTCAGCACGATGTTTGAGAATCGGGCGGCGATTTCCCAGGCTCCGAGGCCGGTCTGGATTCCGCGGGACTTCGTCCGCACTCGGAAGAAGTCTTCGAAGGGCCGCACGCGGTCGTGGATTCCGAGCCGCTGGTCGTAGGGGCGGTGCTCGCCGGTGAGGAAGTAGCTCACCTGCGCCATGTAGCCGTTGAAGAACAGGCTTGGTCCGCCGATCTGGTCGACGACAGCGAAGGCGTATTCCGATTGCAGCGAGAGTGGCCCGAGGATCAGGGCGAACTCCGGATCGAAGAGCTGGAAATGGTCGGCGGCGATGAAGCCGGTGTCGACGAAGATTGGGGCGAACGGACCGGGGGCATTGTTGATGTAGTTGCTCGGTGATGGCGGCCCTACGGGGCCGAATACGTTCGACGGTTGCTGCTTGCGGATTTCAGGTGTGTTCCGAAATCGCACCAGCTTTTGGTAGGCGGCGCGGTAGCTGTACGCGGCACCGAGGTGCAGATAGAAGCGGCCGTCGCTGGCCTCGTCCCACCAGGGGAGCGTCGTTCCGCGCATGGTGAGGGCCTGCCCGCTGTCGAAGGAGTCGTTGCCGACGTTGTCGCTGTTGGTTCGAAAGGTGCCGATCGCCCACGTAGCCCGTTCGTTCTCTGTGTTGCCGTAGGCCATCACGCCCATGTTGCGGGCGGGGGCGAACGTATCGACGAGCGACCGCTCCATGAAGGTGTTGTTGCGGTTCTGCGTGACTCGCTCGAGCGAGAAGGGCTCGAAGTAGTGGCCCGCCCGTATGTGCTGCAGATACGGCAGATCCTTCCATTCGATGTAGTTGTCGAGGTAGCTCGGCTGGTTGGCCAGCGCGAAGTCAACGCCGAGCGAATAGTCGAGCACCTCGAAGCTCGTGCCGCGGGCGCCGAGCCGAAGGCGGCGAAACTGGACGCCGTCCTGGAGGTCACCGACGTCCACCCGGCTTTCCTCGTCCTGGCCGAAGTAGACGGTGTCGGCCTGGACCTGACCGGTGATGGTCAGCGAGGGCTTCTTGGCGTCGTTCCTTTTCTTCCTCTCTGCGGCGGCGTTGAGCGTGCCGAGCGACTCCTCGAGGGCCGCCACTCGCTCCTCTGTCGATGGAGAGGTGCTCCAGCCATCGGATTCAGCTCCGCGCGCACGGAGGCTCGTCCCCGCCAGCAGAAACGCGAGCAGGCAGATCCATGCGGCTGAAAGGAGGCACTTGGGCACGTCTGTATGATCGGCACAATCGACACGATCGGTTCAAATACCCCAGTCGCCGCCAGAGTCAGGAGGGGGGCCCTGGGTGCTTTGAAGAAGTGGAAACAGGAGGCCGGCGGGCATGGCAAGGCTGGTAAGACAGGAAGTTCGCGAACTGGATCGCCTCGCGATCGAGGAATACGGCGTTCCGGGCGTCGTGCTGATGGAGAACGCCGGCGCGAATGCCGCCCGATTGCTCGAGGGCCAGGGCATCACGGGCCCGGTTGTGATCGCCTGTGGGAGGGGCAACAACGGTGGCGACGGTTTCGTGATCGCGAGGCACCTCGAGGCCGCCGGTCATCAGGTGCGGCTGCTGGTGGCTGCCGTGCCCGAGGCCTATGCCGGAGATGCCGCCATCAACCTTCGGATCGTCGAGCGAAGCGGCGTGTCGATCATCTGCCTGACTGACACCGACGCGGCGGCGTGGCGACGGGAACTTGTCGGGGCACGGTGGGTCGTCGATGCCCTGCTCGGCACGGGCGCGGCGGGCCCGCCACGAGGCGCCGTCGCCGCGGCGATCGAAGCGATCAATGCTGTGCGCGCTGCCGCAGGAGGTGCCGCTGTGCAGGTGCTGGCGGTCGATCTGCCGTCGGGGCTCGACGCTGACACCGGTGCGGCGCCGGGGGTGTGCGTGCGGGCCGACCTCACCGCCACGTTCGTGGCAGAGAAGGCAGGCTTCGCGAATCCCTCAGCTGCGGCCTTCACCGGCACGGTGCACGTTCTGGGGATCGGCGCGCCGGCCGCTCTCCTGCGGCGCTTCCGCGTCAGTCCGTGAGGTCGCGGTCGAGGAACGTCCAGCCGAGGGCGTCCATGAACGCCTTCTGCTTGTTGTCAGCGGCGCCGCCGTGGCCCCCTTCGATGTTCTCGTAGTAGAGCACCGACTTGCCAAACTCCATGAGCCGCGCCGTCATCTTGCGGGCATGGCCGGGATGCACGCGGTCGTCCCGCGTCGAGGTTGTGATCAGGATCGGTGGATACTCGCGATCCCGGGCCACGGTGTGATACGGTGAGAAGCCGCGAAGGAAGGCCCACTCGTCGGGCTTGTCGGGGTCGCCATACTCGCCCATCCAGCTGGCGCCGGCGAGGAGCTTGTTGAACCGCCGCATGTCGAGCAGCGGCACCTGGCAGACGACCGCGCCAAAGAGGTCGGGTCGCATCGTAAGCATGTTGCCCATCAGCAGGCCGCCGTTGCTGCCCCCCATGATGCCAAGGTGGGCGGGCGAGGTGACCTTGCGGGCGATCAGGTCCTCCGCGACCGCGGCAAAATCCTCGTAGGCGCGGTGCCGCTTCTCCTTGAGGGCCGCCTGATGCCAGCGGGGGCCAAACTCGCCGCCGCCACGGATGTTGGCGATCACGTAGGCATGGCCCTTCTCCAGCCAGGCGACGCCCGAAACGGGGTTGTAGCCGGGTACGAGCGGGATCTCGAAGCCGCCATAGCCGTAGAGGAGCGTGGGCGTGGACCCGTCGGCCGGCAGGGCGGCGCGGCCGATCTGGAAGTAGGGGATGCGCGTGCCATCCTTCGACACGGCCTCGTGCTGCTCCACCTTCATGCCCGACGCATCGAAGAACGCCGGTGTCTGCTTGAGCCTCTCCGGAGCCTTCGCGGGTGTCGCGGCCGAACCCAGGGAGAGCGTCGACGGCTCGAGCGGGCTCGACGTCACAAGCCAATACTCGTCCGAATCGATCTCATCCACGGGCGTCACGGAGGCGGTGCCACACTCGGGCACGCCCGAGAGCGGTTCGCGGCGCCAGGCGCCATCCGCGAAGGTGAGGACCTCAACGCGGCTGCGGACGTTGTCGAGGGCGGTGAGCAGGATGTGGTTGCGGGTGCCGGCCCAGGCGACGAGTGACGTGCGGTCGGTCGGCTCGAAGAGCACGTGCAGGGTTCGGTTCCCGGTGAGAAAAGCCTCGAAGTTGGCGGCGAGCAGGGCACCGGCTGGGAACGTCGCCCCGTCGACGGTCCACGGGGATCGGAGTTCGATCAGGAGCCACTCGCGGTGGACCGACGCAGTGGCGTCGGCGGGCTTGTCGAGTTTGATCAGCTCGCCGCCGCGCCGGAGAAAAAACTCATTCGTCCAGAAGGTGATCTGCCGGTAAACGAAATCCCGCTCGAAGCCTGGGGTGAGGTCGCGGGAGGCTCCGACTCCCATGTCATCGGGGCGACCCTCGAAGACCGTCTCAGCCTGCGGCAGCGGTGTGCCCCTCGCCCACTCGCGGACTGTCCTCGGATAGCCCGACGTGGTGAGCGAACCCGGGCCGAAGTCGGTGGCCACGAACAGGCTTTCCCGCCCGCGCCACGCGACGCGGCTCTTGGCCTCGGGCAGCGAGAAGCCGCCATCCACGAAGGCCTTACGGTCGAGGTCAAACTCGCGGACCACGTCGGCATCGGCCCCGCCCCGCGAGAGCGACACAAGGCACATGCGGTCTTCGGGCTCCAGCACCGTCGCCCCGTGCCAGACCCAGTTTTCCTGCTCGGCCTTCGCGAGGGCGTCGACGTCGATCACCGTCTCCCAGGCGGGCGCGGCCTTGCGGTACTCGTCGAGCGTGGTCCGCCGCCAGAGCCCCTTCGGGTTTGCGGCATCTCGCCAGAGGTTGTAGTAGTGAGCCCCGATCTTCGTCACCGCCGGGATTCGTTCCTTCGAGTCGAGGATCGAGAGGATGCGCCGTTCAAGCGCGGGGAAGGCCGTGCCGCTGGTGAGAGCGTGCGTGCTTTCGGCGTTGCGCTCGCGGACCCAGGCGAGTTGCTTCTCTCCGGTCACGTCCTCCAGCCAGAGGTGCGGATCGTCGGTCGCGTCATCTGGCAGGGTGGCAAACGTTGGGGTCATCAGGAGTGCGAGGCAGAGGGCGGAGTAGCGTGCGAGGCGATGGTTCATGGGCGGACGTGGCCGGTGCCAGTGACGATGTATTTGTAGGTGGTGAGTTCCCGGGTGCCGCAGGGGCCGCGGGCGTGGAGCTTGTCGGTGGAGATGCCGATCTCGGCCCCGAGCCCGAGTTCGCCGCCGTCGTTGAACCTCGTGCTGGCGTTGACCATCACGCAGGCGGTGTCCACCCGGGAGGCGAATCGTTTGGCCACCTCGGCGTCAGCGGTCACGATCGCGTCGGTGTGCCGTGAGCCGTATCGGTTGATGTGGTCGATGGCCGCATCGAGCGAATCAACCATGGCCACCGAGATCTTGGGCCCCAGATACTCCGTGCCCCAGTCGGCCTCGGTCGCCACGCCGGCCGCGGGCACGATAGCCCTGGTCGGCTCATCGCCCACGACCTCGACGCTCCGTGCCGCGAGGGCCGCGGCGATCCTCGGCAGGAACGCGTCGGCCACATCGCGATGCACCAGCAGCGATTCGGCCGCGTTGCACACGCCCATCCGCTGGCACTTGGCGTTCACCGTGATCGCCTCGGCCATGTCGAGGTCGGCGGCCCTGTCCACGTAGACGTGGCAGTTGCCCGTGAAGTGCTTGAGGACGGGCATTCGCGCCTCGGAACAGACGCGACGGATCAAGGCCTCGCCGCCTCGCGGGATGGCGATATCGATCAGGTCGTCCATCGAGAGAAACTCGCCTACGGCCTGACGGTCGGCGACGTCCACGAGCTGCACGGCGTCGACGGGGAGTCCGCTCTCGACGATCGCCGCACGGATGCTCTCCACGATCCGACGGCTGGAGTAAGCCGCCTCCTTGCCGCCGCGCAGGATGATGGCGTTGCCCGACGCGAGGGCGACCGCCGCGGCATCGGCCGTGACATTCGGCCGGCTCTCGTAGACGAAGAACACCACACCCAGGGGCACGCGGACCTTGCGGACGACGAGGCCGCCGGGCCGAGTTTCCTCACCGAGCACCTCGCCGACGGGGTCGGGCTGGGAGGCCACCGCCTCGACGCCGGCTGCGATGCCCTCGACCCGCTTCTCATCGAGGAGGAGCCGATCGATCTGGGCGGCCGTGAGCCCAAACGAAGGAGCGGCGGCGACGTCGACGGCATTGGCGGCGAGGATCTCGGCCGCATCGCGGCGGATTCGTGCCGCCGCGGCCCGCAGGCAGGCGGCCTTCCGCTCGCCGGCGGTGTCGGCGAGGTCGATCGCTGCCCGCCGAGCCCGGCCGGCAATGGCCCGACAGTGGTCGTGCAGGGAGGCGGCGGGCGAAGAGACGGAGGTGTTGGCCATGGCGGGTGGTGTGCG
>JBBAVQ010000182.1:0-4291 GCA_040397625.1 Pirellulales bacterium
GATCGGCCGGGCCGGCCGCGATGGCCGCGACGCCGACTGCGTGCTGCTCTACGACGAACGTGACCTGATGACCCAGATGGAGTTCATCGACTGGAGCAATCCCGGCCCGGAGATCTACGAGCGGGTGTTCGACGTGCTCGTCAACCGGCACGAGGAGGTTGAGGCGTTTGGGTTGCCATGGATTCGTGAGCGGCTGCATGCGGGAGCCAGGCACGACCGTCGGCTGGAAACAGCGCTGGCCATGCTCGAGCGGCACGGCGTGATCGAGGGTGATTGGCGAGACGAGGAACGCGTGCGGCTGGAGGTCGTGGCTGAGTTGCCGCTGCAACTCCGCGTAGGGGACGCCCTGGCGGAAAAACACCGGCGCGACCGGCAGAAGCTTCTGACGCTCGTGCAGTTCGCCCGGCACGACGGCGACCCGCGAGAGTTCCTGCGGCGCTACTTCTTCGGCGAGTGAGGCGAGACCAGCGCCGTCAGTCCGCTGCGTCGCGGAGATCGGCCGGCACGTGGGCCAGATCGAGCGCGGCGTCGGCCTCCGCGAGCGCAAGATACTCGGCGACGACCGCGGGCTCGTGTGCCGCCAGGTCGGTGGTCTCGTAGGGATCAGCGAGCAGGTCGTAGAGTTGCGGCGATTCCTCGCGCTTCTTTTTCTTGTCGAGCACGATCAGCTTCCAACGGTCGCCGATCACGGCGCGGCCAGTCGGGTGCACCACGCAGACCGGTCGAGGGCGGCTGTGCGCCTCCGGCTCGCCCACAATCGCGGCCCAGCGGTCGAGGCCGTCCCAGGCTGGAGCCTGCGGCGGACTCCAGCCCACGAGGCGGGCGATCGTCGGAAACCAGTCGGCGACATGCATGACCGCGGTGCACTTCCGCGGCTCGAGCCTGCCGGGCCAGTTCGCGAAAGCGCAGACTCGCATGCCGCCTTCCCAAAGCGTGTTCTTCTGGCCCCGCAAGGGGGCGTTTTCGCTGTTGAGCGGCGAGTCCGGCACGGTGCCGACGTAGTGGTTTTCGAGCGACTCGATGCCGCCGTTGTCACTCGTGAATACGATGAGCGTGTCGCGGCGCTGGCCGGTTTCGTCGAGCGCTGCGACGAGTCGGCCGATCGACGCGTCGAGCTGCGAGATCATCGCGGCCAATCGCAGCCGCGAGTCGTGCTTGGCGGGGTCGTCGTCGAAGCGGATGCCGTCGTACAGCCGCTTGAAGTCGTCCGGCGCATCAACCGGCGTGTGCACCGCGTGGAAGGGAACGTACAAAAACCAGGGTTTGCGGTCGCCGGCCGCTGCGGGAACTCCGCGGTCGCGAATCCGCCGCTCGGCCTCCGCCGTGATCAACTCGGTGGCGTTGCCCTCCTCGTTGAGGCGGACGCCGTCGCGATGCCAGGTGTCTTCGTAGGGCCCGCTCCGGTACTTGTGGGTCCAGGGGTCGGCTGCGCCGGTGAGCGTGCCGTAGGAGTTGTCGAAGCCATAGGCATTTGGCCCCCATTCGGGCCGCGAGCCGAGGTGTCACTTGCCGGCCTGGGAGGTGGCATAGCCGAGCGACTTCAGGGCCGAGGCGAGCGTGACGGTGCCTGGCGGCAGGGCGCGGAGGTTGCTTGGATGGATCGCCTGCGGTCCGAATCGGCCCGGGTAGCGGCCGGTCATGAGGGCCGTCCGCGTGGGCGTGCAGACTGGCTGCACGTAGTGGCGGTCGAGTTCCACCCCCTCGCGAACGAGGCGATCCATGTGGGGCGTCTTGCCGAAGCCGCCGTGCCATCCGACATCGCCCCAGCCGAGGTCATCGGCCACGATGACGAGGAGGTTTGGCCGTGGCGGCTCCGCGGCGAACCCGAGGCCAGGGCCAGCGACCGCCGCCAGTGCAAGGAGGAAGCACGCCGCGTGAAGCTTCTTCATGAAAGACCTCATACAGGGGGCAGCGTTCATACTCGAGCGTCCGTTTGTACAAGCCCAACGCCGTGAGGCGTGGGGCGAACTACCACCAGACGCAGCGTCCAGCGTGGTTCGCCCGCGGCCTCACGGCCGGTCGGCCTTCACTCGCCGCGCGCACGTATTCGTATGAACCGTATGAAAGAGGACACATATGATACTCCGACGACGTATTCTACCCGGGCCCAGCCGTGCCGCCCGCGCGGTTACGCTTCGGGGCGAGCCGCGTCACTCGTGACGTGCGACTGCTCGATCATCACCAGCCGGGCGGCAGCCTGTCGGCTCGCGCTGGTGACCAGTTCGAGTTCGTCTCGGGTGAGATCGCGGGGAGGATCGCAGCCGATCACGAGTACCCCAAGCCCGCGGCCCGCCTCGCGGATCGGCAGGCAGGTGATCTTGGCGCCCGGGAGCGTGTTCATGCCGCGACCGGCGGGCTGGCCGAACTCGTGGCACCAGAGCATCACGCCCGCATCGGCGGCCGCATGCTCGACGCCGCCGCTCCGGGCGGCGGTGCGGAGATCGCCGGCGGGGCACGCCAGCTTGATCTCGATGCCCGCGCCCGTGACGTCGGCTGCCATAGCTGCGAGGGCTTCGGCCGCGTCGTCGGCGGTGGCCGACGACGACAGTCGCCTTGAGAGTTCGAGCAGTCGCCCCAGCCGTCGCTCGTCGGCGATCGCCTGCTCCCGCTGCGATCGCATGCGCATCACCAACTCCGCGACCACGATGCCCACCGAGAGCAGGAGCACCAACGAGATGACTTCCTTCGTGTCGGAAATCGCGAATTGGTATTGGGGGTGCAGGAAGAGCAGGTCGATGCCAAGGGCGCTGAGCACCACGGCGAGGATGCCGGCGGCACGGCCGAATCGTAGTGCCGCTGACACCACGATCAGGAGCGAGACCACGGCCATGTCGTGGTCATCCACCCATGGCCGCATCGACCACCCCGCCGCGAGCGTGAGGGCCACCACCGCGAACACTGGCAGTGCGGTTCGCACCACGACGTCGACATGATCCCTGGCGACTGGTGCCTCCGGCACGACCCTCAGGTCGGGGACGGCACTGCCGGCCACCACGACGTCGATCGGCCCGCTCTCCTGCACGAGACGGTCGAGGATGGATTCGCGAAACAGCCGGCGCCACCGTGTCTTTCGTGGCCGCCCGACGACGATCCGCGTGGCGGCCACGCGGCGAGCCTCGTCGAGCAGGCCCGCCGCAACCGACGTGCCTGCGACACGCTCGATCCGGCCGCTGAGCGATTCGGCAAGTCGCAGGTTCTCCTCCAGCGCATGTGCCTTGGCCACCCGCGGCGGCCGGGCAAACGGCTGGCGAACCGTCACGGCCGTCCATTCGGCCCGCAGGCCGGTGGCAATCCGAGCCGCATCGCGGATCGCACGGGTCGAGCCGTGGCTCGATCCGACGCCAACCACGAGCCGCTCCGCGACGCCCGCCGCAGGCCGCGCGGTTGCCCGTCGGGTCTCCTGGACGTCGCTGCCCACCCGCTGGGCCATGCGAACGAGCGCCAGTTCGCGAAGCTGCAGCAGGTTTGACCGCTTGAAGAACCGCTCCACGGCCTGCTTCGCCACTTCGGGCAGATAGATCTTGCCATCACGGAGTCGCGACAGGAGTTCGTCGGGAGGCAGGTCGATCAGTTCGATCTCATCGGCGCGCTCGAGGACCGTGTCGGGCACGGTTTCCCGCACGCGAATCCCGGTTGCCTCCTCGACGAGGTCGACGACGCTCTCCACGTGCTGCACGTTGAGCGTGGAGTACACGTCGATCCCCGACGCGAGCACGTCGAGAATGTCCTGCCAGCGCTTCTCGTGCCGGACGCCGGGCGCATTCGTGTGGGCAAGTTCGTCCACCAGCAGCAGCGCGGGCCGGCGGGCGATCGCCCCGTCGAGATCAAACTCACGGAGGACATGACCGCGGTACGGGACCTCCAGCCGTGGCAGCACCTCGATGCCGTCGAGCAGTCGGGCCGTTTCGCCGCGGCCGTGCGTTTCGACGATGCCGGCCACGACGTCCGCACCGCTGGCCCGTAGCCGCCGCGCCGCCTCCAGCATGGCGAACGTCTTGCCAACACCCGGTGAGAACCCGAAGAAGATCTTGAACCGACCGCGATTGGCGGGCCGCTCCTCGCGGTTCACGGCCGCGAGGAGGGCATCGGGATCGGGCCTTCCCGGCTCGCGGCTCACGGCCCACCTGCTGTTGGCAGGGGCTGCGTGGCGACGAGCGATCGGAGTGCGGCGTTGAGCCGGACGACGTTCACCCGGGGATGGCCGAAGATGCCGAACGTCCGGCGTTCGATGCTCCGTTCCACGAGGTCGCGGACCGTGGCCTCGGCGAGGCCGGTCGCGGCGGCCACGCGG
>JBBAVQ010000182.1:4391-6639 GCA_040397625.1 Pirellulales bacterium
GCGTTGAAGGCCACGGCTGAGAGCACCGCAGTGGTGGGCGAATGCAGTCGCATCACGTCGAGCCGGTCGAGCTGCGGATAGATGCCGCCGAACGCGGCCGGCAGAATCACGAAGTATTTCGCGATGTCGTTGGCGAGGCTGAACGTCGTGAGGCTGCCGCGGGTCATGAGGAGCTGCTTGCCGACGTGGACGATCTCGAGGAGCTTCGTGGGGTCGCTGTCGAGGTCGACCATGTTGCCCGCCTCCTTGGCGGCCTGCGTGCCCGAGTTCATCGCCACGGCCACGTCGGCCTGAGCAAGCGCGGGGGCGTCGTTCGTGCCGTCGCCGGTCATCGCCACGAGGTGGCCCTCGGCCTGATACCGGCGGATCATGGCGAGCTTGGCCTCAGGTGTCGCCTCGGCGAGAAAGTCGTCGACGCCGGCCTCGGCGGCAATCGCGGCCGCGGTCAGTGGGTTGTCTCCGGTGATCATCACGGTGCGGATGCCCATGGCCCGGAGGTCTTTGAATCGCTCGGCCAGACCACCTTTCACGATGTCCTTGAGTTCAACCACCCCGAGCACGCGGTTGCCGTCGGCGACCATCAGCGGCGTGGAACCCGCCTTGGCGACGGAGTCGCAGATGGCGTGGATCTCCGTGTCGACGGTGCCGCCGGCCTGTTCAACGTGCCGCACGACGGCGTCGCGGGCGCCCTTGCGGATCTGGCGGCCGTCGAGATCAACGCCGCTCATTCTTGTCTGGGCCGTGAACGGCACAAACGTCGCGCCGAGGCTGGTGATGTCGCGGGCCCGGAGGCCGTGCCGCTCCTTGGCCAGCACCACGATCGAGCGGCCCTCGGGTGTCTCGTCGGCGAGGCTCGCCAACTGTGCCGCATCGGCAAGATCCCGTTCCGCGACGCCGGCCGCGGGCAGAAACGCCGCCGCCTGCCGGTTGCCGAGCGTGATCGTGCCGGTCTTGTCGAGGAGCAGCACGTCGACGTCGCCAGCCGCCTCGACCGCCCGTCCGCTCGTGGCCAACACGTTGGCCCGCACCATCCGGTCGATTCCAGCGATCCCGATCGCCGGGAGAAGGCCGCCGATTGTGGTGGGAGCGAGGCAGACGAAGAGCGCCGCAAGCACGGCGAGGCCGATCGGGTCGCCGCGACCGGCCGACGCGGTGGCGTGGAGCGAGAACGGCAGGAGCGTGGCGGTGACGACGAGAAACACCAGCGTCAGCCCCGCGAGCAGGATGTCGAGCGCGATCTCGTTGGGAGTCTTCTGCCGCTTGGCTCCCTCGATGAGGCCGATCATCCGGTCGAGGAAGCTGTCGCCGGGGTCGGCGGTGATCCGCACGATGAGCCAGTCGGAGAGCAGCCGCGTGCCACCGGTCACGGTGTTGCGGTCGCCGCCGCTCTCGCGGATCACTGGCGCGCTCTCACCCGTGATGGCGCTCTCGTCCACGCTTGCCACGCCCTCGACCACTTCGCCGTCGCCGGGCACGAGATCGCCCGCCTCGATCAGCACGTGGTCGCCAGCCCGCAGGCTCGGCGAGGGCACGGTCTCCACCGCCGCGTCGCGCCTCGGGCTGGCAAGCCGCTTGGCCGGGGTGTCCTTCCGCATCGATCGCATCGCATCGGCTTGGGCGCGGCCCCGGCCCTCGGCAAGCGACTCGGCGAACGTCGCGAACAGCACCGTGGCCCAGAGGCCGACGGCCACCGCGGCGACGAACGCGGCCGTTTCGCTCCCCGGCTGCCCACAGCCGCGGAGGATCGCCAGCATGGTGATCAGCAACGCGCCCACCTCGACGGTGAACATTACCGGCGACCGCACCATCCGCCGCGGGTCGAGTTTGGCAAACGCACCGGGAATGGCGGCCGCAATGGTCTGCCAGTCGGCGAGGAACCCCTTCGATTTCTCGGAGCGACGGGTCGCGAGGGAGGAGCGGGTCACGGCGTGCCTCCCGCGAGCGGCTGGAGCGCCTCGGCGATCGGGCCGAGGGCGAGGGCGGGCACGAACGACAGCGCGCCCACGAGGTTGACGACGCCCGCCACCAGAAGGATGAAGAGCAGCCCATGCGTCGGGAGGGTGCCGATCGACGCCGCCACCGGCCGCTTGGCGGCGAGCGACCCGCCAAGAATGACGAAGCAGATCACCGACAACACCCGGCCGACGGCCATCGCCGCAGCGAGCCCGAGAGTCCAGAAGGTGCTCGTGGCGTCGAGGCCGCCGAAGGCCGAGCCGTTGTTGTTGGCGGCGCTCGTGAAGGCATAGAG
>JBBAVQ010000183.1:0-3189 GCA_040397625.1 Pirellulales bacterium
GGAGTAGCGTAGGTTTTCAACCCGCGCTGGTTCGGGAGTAGCGTAGGTTTTCAACCTGCGTTGGTTCGAGAGTAGCGTAGGTTTTTAACCTGCGCTGGTTCGGGAGTAGCGTAGGTTTTCAACCTGCGTTGGTTCTGCACAGGTTGAAAACCTGTGCTACGGGGTTGTGTCGCTTAGGTTTTCAACCTGCGGCAACCGGCGTTACGCCAGATTGGCGTCAAACACGCGGACCTTTGCCCAGTTGGTCGCGTTTTCGGCGATGAACTGCTCGTGCCGTGGGGCCGTCTGATACGCGTCGTGCGCAGCATGCGATTCAAACACGATCGTGAGCGACACGTCGTAGTCGCGGTCGTTCACTTCGCGGTCGTACTCCGCCGCGCAGGTGCCGACCGAGAAGAACACCGTGCCTGCGTGGCCGGTGAGGTGCTGCTGGCACGAAGCCACGAGCTGTGCAGCCGCCTCGGGCGTGCGCTTCTTGAGCGTGAAGTAAACGGCGTGCGAGAGCTGGGGCATGGGTGGGTAAAAACGAGTTGGCCCGCCCACCGCTCACGCGGCTGGGCTCCAGGGGAGTCAGCTGGGCTGCGAGTCGCGGGCGGCTTGCACCGGCGCGGGATCGGAGCCGGGCATCGACTCGCCGGCGCGGCGGGGCGTGGCGGGGCCGATGATCTCCGCCACTTCGGTGTCGTCGAGCATCTCACGGGTTTCGAGGGCGCCGGCGAGGCGGTCGAGCTTGTCGCGGTTGTCGGAGAGGAGCTTGACGGCCCGCTCGGCGGCCTCGTTGAGGATTCGAGTCACCTCCTCGTCGATGATCTGCGCGGTCCGTTCGCTGAACTCACGGTGTTCATACACATCGCGGCCGAGGAAGGGATGTTCATTGGAGGTCGAGCAGGCCACCGGGCCCACCCGTTCGCTCATGCCCCAAGTGGCCACCATCTTGCGGGCGATCCGCGTGGCGTTCTGGAGGTCGTTCTCGGCGCCGGCCGTGTATTCCCCGAACACGATCTTCTCGGCGGCCCGGCCGGCCAGTCCGAGAACGAGTCGGTTCATCAGCGCCGACTCGCCGATGTTCATCCGGTCTTCCTCGGGCACGAGTTGCGTCACGCCGAGAGCCCGGCCACGGGGAATGATCGTCACCTTGTGGAGCTTGTCCACGTCGGGGAGCAGCCAGGCGCCCAGCGCGTGGCCGGCCTCGTGATAGGCCGTCATCTTCTTCTCGCGGCCGGTGAGCACCTCTTCCCGCTTCGGGCCCATCAGCACCTTGTCGCGGGCGTAGTCGAAGTCGGAGGAATCGACGGCGTTCTTGTCGTGTCGCGTGGCCCAGAGGGCGGCCTCGTTGACGAGGTTGCGGATGTCGGCGCCCGTGAGGCCGACGGTGGCGCTGGCGAACCGGTCGAGATCGACGTCGGAGGCGAGCGGCACGTTTCGCGTGTGCACCTTGAAGAGGGCCAGCCGGGCCTTCTGGTTGGGGCGATCGACGGTCACGTGGCGGTCGAAGCGGCCGGGCCGCAGGAGCGCGGGGTCGAGCACGTCGGGCCGATTGGTGGCGGCGAGCACGATCACGCTTTCCGACGGGCTGAAGCCGTCCATTTCGGAGAGGATCTGGTTGAGCGTCTGCTCCCGCTCATCGTGGCCGCCGCCGAGGCCGGCACCGCGCACGCGGCCCACGGCGTCGATCTCGTCCACGAACAGGATGGCGGGGGAGGCGTCCTTGGCGGTCTTGAACATGTCGCGAACCCGCGACGCGCCCACGCCGACGAACATCTGGATGAACTCGCTGCCCGAGATCGAGAAGAAGGGCACGCCCGCCTCGCCGGCCACGGCCCGTGCCAGGAGCGTCTTGCCCGTGCCCGGCGGGCCCATCAGGAGCACGCCCTTGGGCACGCGGCCGCCAAGCCGCTGAAACTTCTGCGGGTCCTTGAGAAACTCCACGATTTCCTGGAGGTCGGCCTTCACCTGCTCGAGGCCGGCCACGTCGGCGAACGTCACCTGCTTGTCCTTGGCGTCGTAGCGCTTGGCTGGCGACTTGGAGAAGCCTCCGAGGAAGCCGGTGTTGCCCAGTGGGTCGCGGGCCTTGCGAAGCGTCATCCAGAAGCCAGCCATCAGCAAGAGCGGCACGAGCATGTAAAGGCCCATCAGGAAGCCGGTGCCGTCGGTGGGCGTGCGCGTGAGCTTCTTGATCTCGTCGTGCTCCTGCATGAGCTTGTCGAAGCCCTCGCGGAGGTAGGGGTTGAGATCGAGCGAGAACGTTTTCTGCGGCTTGCGGCCGGGGAGCGTCTCGGGAAGTTCCTTGCCGAACTCGCCGTCGAGGTGGTCGCCCGAGAGCACGATGCGGGTGACGTTGCCCCCCTTCACCTGCGACACGAACTCGTCGTAGGAGATCGCGTCGCGGCCCGTCGAGGCGTTGCCGGTGAGCACGGTCGCCAGGGCGATAGCGCCGAGGATCAGCAGGATCACCATCGGCAGGCCCGGGCGGCCGAACGCGGGGGGCGTGTCGGACGGTCCTTTCGGGCGCGGGGCGGAATCCATGGACGCGGTCATCTCCGGGGCGGGGGTGGGCCGGCGGACCGCTGGCGGCGGAACTTCCGGCAGGAACGACTAGTCTACTGTATGCCTGCAGCCACGTGCGACGATGCAGCCAGTGCCGTGGCCGAGAGAGACGTTCGAGGAATCGCGATGCAGCAAGACCTTTCGGCGGGACGGGCGGTGAAACGGGGTGTCGTGGCCGTGGCCCGCCGTGGCGGGCGATTCCTGGCGATCCGGCGGGGCAGGGCGGTGGCCGCCGGTGGGCGCGTCTGCTTTCCTGGTGGTCACATCGAGCCGGGCGAGGAGGAGCACGAGGCGGTGGTTCGCGAATGCCGCGAGGAGTTGGCCGCCATCGTCGAGCCGGCGGCATGCGTGCATCGCAGCGTCACGGCCTGGGGCACGTCGCTGGCATGGTGGACGGTCGAGCTCGCCGACGGCGAACTCGTGCCGCATCCGGTGGAGGTGGATGAGATCCTCTGGCTCACGCTCGCCGAGATGCTCGACGAGCCGACGCTGCTGTCGGGCAACCGCGAGTTTCTCGAGGCGGTGATCGACGGCCGCGTGCGGTTGTGAGCCATGTGCCCGTAGCACAGGTTTTCAACCGCTGTCTAAGTAGCACAGGTTTTCAACCTGTGTTCTTCTTTTGCACAGGTTGAAAACCTGTGC
>JBBAVQ010000183.1:3289-4826 GCA_040397625.1 Pirellulales bacterium
AGTAGCACAGGTTTTCAACCTGTGTTCTTCTTTTGCACAGGTTGAAAACCTGTGCTACGAGTGTTCGGAAACCCAGTGCCCCGGATCAGCTCATGGATCCGTAGCGCAGATTTTCAACCTGCTGATGCGCGGGCACAGGTCACACACCCGTCGTTACGGCGAGGGCGGCGACGGGGGTAGCGGCGGCTCCGGGGCCACGCCGTCGTCGTTCTTGAAGATCACGCCCTGCGGTTGCTGCGGCTCTTCGAATACGGGCGGGTTGGCCGCCGTGTCGAGCAGGTCGCGAAGCGGATTCGGCTGAGGCGCGACCGTCACCTCCGCCGACACCTGTCGAACCGCGGGGTCATACCGGCGACCCGTCTCGGCCGTTCTCACGACGGCCAGCCACGATTCGATCGTGATCCGTTCGCCGGCGGTGAGCGGCGCCGCGGCAAGACGGCTTGTGGATGGCTCCGTGGGATGCCTTTCGGACAGAAGCATCACAAGTCGCTTTGGGTCGCGGTCGGCGCCGATCGTGTCGAGGAAGGTCCGCATGTTGGAAAGCGTGTCGATGCGGTCGGGTCTGGCCGACGCGGGGCCGCGTTCGAAGCGGGGTTCGTGACCGGCGGGGCCGCCGTGGCAGGCTCCCGCGGCGCAGCGGTTGACGAGCAGCGGCTGCACCTGTCGCGTGAACTTCGCCACCACCTCCGGCGGCATGTCGCTGGCAGACGCCGAGGCGACGCAGGCGATGGCGAGCAGGATGGTGAGGGGCGCGAGGCCGCGGGCCTGCATGGCGGCGTGCTCCGTGGGGCTGGCGTGGGCGTTTGTTCGGGGGCGGGAGGGTAGAGTGGCAGAGGCTGCGATACAAGCAGAGTTCGCTTGTGGCGGTGCCCTTCAAATCCCTAGACTCGTGGCCGAAATCAGCCAATCATTCCCCCGTTCATCCCTCCCGAGGACACCATGGAACGCACCTTCGTCATGTTCAAGCCCGACTGCCTGGAGCGCGGCCTCGTGGGCCGGATCCTCACGCGGTTCGAGGAGAAGGGCTTGCGGCTCGTGGCGATGAAGATGCTTCGGGTCACGCCCGCCCTCGCGAAGCAGCACTACGCCGAGCACGTCGAGAAGCCGTTCTATCCCGGGCTCGAGGAGTTCATCACGGCGTCGCCGGTGGTGGCGACGATCTTTCAGGGGCCGGAGGTGATCCGCGTGGTGCGCGAGATGCTCGGGGCCACGAGCGGCCTGAAGGCGGCGGCGGGCACGATTCGCGGCGACTACTCGTCGAGCCGGCAGATGAATCTCGTGCACGCCTCGGATTCACCGGAGTCGGCGGCCCGCGAGATCGGCATCTATTTCAAGGCCGACGAGATCCAGGCGTGGGATCCGTCGCTGGCGTGTTGGTATCAGGCGCCGGGCGAGGCGTGAACCAGTACAAGCCGACCGGCCGTAAGGCCGCGGGCGCACGACTGATGCCCCAGGAAGCGTAACCGCGTAAGCGGTACGGCTGCGTGGCGTTGGGCATGGCCCCCATCGCTCACGCGATTGGGCTTCCTGACGCCGG
>JBBAVQ010000183.1:4926-6593 GCA_040397625.1 Pirellulales bacterium
TCAGCCCCGCAGCGCCGCGGCGGGCGTGTCTGCAGCGAGGCGTTCGATCATCTCGTGGCAGGCGCGGTCCACGGCCGTCTGCCACTGGTGGGCGGCGAGCCCCGCGTTCATCTCGGGCCGTGCGTGCGCGAAGATCACGTCGCGGGCGCTGACGATCAACGCGCCGAGGCCGTTCGGGTGAAACGCTCCGCGGACGTCTGACGCGCGGCCCCCTTGGCGGCCGAAGCCGGGCACGAGCAGCCAGGTGTGGGGCATGGCGGCGCGGAGGTCGTCGAGTTGCTTGGGCCAGGTGGCGCCCACGACGGCGCCCACTGCCCCGAAGCGGCCGCCGGCGGCGGTGCGGGCTGCGAGGGCTTCGACACTGGCAGCCACGTGCTCGTAGTTGGTCTTTCCGTCGCAGATGAGATCCTGGAAGTCCTTGCTGCCGGGGTTCGACGTCTTCACGAGCACGAAGATACCGGCGCCTCGGGTCTCAGCCATCTTCACGAAGGGCTCGACGGAGTCGTGGCCGAGGTAGGGATTCACGGTGAGCGCGTCGGCGGCCCACGGTCCGGCGAGCCAGCCCTCAGCGTAGGCTTCGGCGGTGGAGCCGATGTCGCCGCGCTTGCCGTCAGCGAGCACGAGCAGACCCTTCGAGCGAGCGTGGGCAATGACGTCGGCCAGCGCGGTCATGCCGTGAGGGCCGATCGCCTCGAAGCAGGCGAGTTGCGGCTTGACGATCGGGACGAGCGGCGCGACGACGTCGATCACGTCGCGACAGAAGCGGGCGAAGATGTCGGCAAGGGCTTTGGGATCGTCGATGCTGGCGGCGCCGAGTGCTGGGGGGAGCGATTCCCGACGCGGGTCGAGGCCGATGCACGACGGCGTGCGGCGGGCGGTGATGGCGGCGGCGAGTCGGGCGGCGAACGGGGGGGCGGGTGTTGGCTGGCTCGGGGCGGTCATGGCGAGGGATCCGATGCGGCGGGCTGTCTGGATGGCGATGCGAACGGGATGACGATGTGAATCACCAGTGTGTCAGCCGGCCGGTGGCTGGGCGAGGGGCTTGCGGCAATGGCGGGTTGGACGGGCCGGCGGTTGATGTGGCCGGCCGGCGGTGCGGCCGCATAGCGTTGGGTGAGGCCGCAGGGATCACGTGCGAGCGGTCTCTGGTGCCGGCGGCCAGGATGCCATCACGAACTGTGCGTGGAGGTTGGCATGGGACACATCGATCCGAATCGTCTGGGGATCGTGTCGGCGGTAATGCTGACGGCGTGGCATGGTGTGTGGATGGTGCTGGTGGCGGCGGGTGCCGCTCAGCGGGTGGCCGACTTCGTGCTGCGGATGCACGCAATGAAGTCGGAGGTGGTGGTCGAGCCGTTTGATGCGGGCATGGCAACGCTATTGCTTGTGGGCACGGCGTTGGTCGGATACGTGGGCGGCGCGTCGTCGGCGGCTCTCTGGAACTGCCTGGGGGCGGTGTGCCACCGGGAGAAAGCGAGCGGCGGGGTGGGCCTGTCGGCCCGTGCCTGAGGGTTTGGCCGCGTCGGCCGGCAAGTCGTGTTGATCAAAGCGGCGCGGTATGCGATAGTTTTGAATGTCGTGGGGCGGCGGTGCCTTTTGGGCACTGTCGTCCCGCGGCGGTTTCGGGGCGTGGCGCAGTCTGGCTAGCGCGCTTGACTGGGGGTCAA
>JBBAVQ010000184.1:0-4001 GCA_040397625.1 Pirellulales bacterium
GCCGCGTAGAGCCGCCAGTTCTCCTTCAGCTCCCAGGCCAGGAAGCCGAACACGCCGGGAATGCACGTTGACACGAAGGTCACGGCCGTCAGCGCCAGCCCCTTCTCCATGCCGGTCGTCTCGACGAGCTGCGAGGCGACCATCGGGATCATCGGCACGAGCAGCTTGTGCGACACGGTGACCACGGGAAAGTGCTTGATGGGATTGAGCTGCGGCTCGATCAGGAGCGTGATGCAAAACCGCACGCCCGCCTCGACGATCGACCAGACGGCACCGAGCACCGCCTTGACCGCGAGCATCAGCCCCGACTCGTCGGAGCGGAATCGGAGGCTCTCATCGACTGCATAGAGGGTGCCCTCGACGAAGTCCATCGCCCGCCGGAAGACGTCCACGATCCACGAGAGCAGTCCGACGATCACGTGCAGGTGAAACTGGTGAAGCGCCCGCCCCGCGGTCTCGACGACCTGCTCCTGGAGGTGGCGGCCGGTGCGGGAGTTGAGGAACACCGCGCTGGCGGCGAACACCAGCGGGGGAACCCACGGCGTGCCGCGGGAAAGCCAGCGTCCGTGCCGCGGCATCAGCAGCCAGGCCACGAGCGTGACCACCAGCGGGCCGCCGGCATGGTCCACCAGCCAGCGCACGGGGCGGCTGCGGAGAAACTCCTCGACCGCCGGCAGCCGGAAAAACCTCCCCGGGAGTGCGATCAGGATGAAATGCGCGACGGCGGCCGCCCCGCGGCCCGCCTGCCACGCGGCCGTGCGGACGGACGGCAGGTGGAGCAACGCCCAGAGTGCGATCCCGATCGCGAGCATGCGGCCGCGGGTGTACACATGCCACATCTCACCGAGCGAGTATTCCGTGATCGGCTCGATGACGTGCTCGAGGCCCCGGAGGATGATCCAGGCACCACCGAAGGGGAGCAGGATGTGCGTGGTGAGGAGCCGGCCGGCCGCCACGCCAAAGAACGGTGCGCTGACCCGCTGCATCAGCGAGAGATAGAGCGGCGCGGAGCGATAGACGCCGTCGAGCGTCGCGGCCAGCCGGTCGTCGAGCTGCAGCAACTCGTCGCCGGCCAGCCACTCCGCCGGTCCTTGAAGATCGGGCAGCTTGAGCTGGTTGCCGGAGACGGCGTCGCGGACGCTGCCAAACGAGACGAAACCCCGCTCCATGATCACGTCGAGCAGTTCGTCCACGAGCTTCGCGAGGGCGGCCTCCTCCACCAGGTAACGCGGCGTGAGGCCGGCCGCCGCGATCGCCGCCTCGACCTTGTGCCGGAGCGGCTCGCGGGCCGCAGTGGCGGTGGTGTCCACGGCGGTGGCCAGCAGCTTCGCGCCGACGAGCCGCACCGGTTCAGGCAGGTCGAGCGAGGCAAGCCGGGCGGCGGCGGCCACGGCGTGCCGGTGGATGAGCACCAGCCGCTGGCAGGGCAGCGGCACCGCGAGCGGTCGCCGACCAGCCGTGAGCAGCCAGCCGAGCAGCTGCGTCCGGAAGCTCTCCCGCTCCGAATCGACGCAGATCTTCTGGAGGTCGTAGAGCAGTCTCGCCTGCGGAGACCACGACGAGCCCCGCGACCGCTCCACGAGCTGGCGGATGAACGTGGTCGCGTCAACCACCTGCGAGGCGTCGAGATCGAGGGCCCAGCCGAGTCGTCGGGCGAAGCCGTCAACCTGCCGCTCGAGCCGGCCGGTTGCGGGACGGGCCGTCTCCGGCCGCGCCATCGCGGCCCGCCACTCGTCGAGTGACGCGCGGACAAAGTTTCCTTTGAGCGAGGTGCGGTCGGCCTGCCGCCGGAGGGCCGCGGCGCGGGGCCGCAGCCAGTCCGGCCACCGAACCACCGCCGCGGTGGCCGGCGGATCGGTCGTCGGCGGATCGGCCTCCGGGTCGAGCATCGGCGGCAGTGCCCGAGCCAGCAGGCTCTCGGCGCCGACGACCGCGGCGAGACGCTCGGCGAGCGCGTCGGGATCGTCGACCGCTGGAAACCAGGCCGCGACCGCCTCCGGGGCGAAGCACCGCAGCTCGAGGAACACGGCGATGAACTCGGCGAGCAGTTCGGACTCGCTGGCATCGCGGTCGAGGAGCCCCTCCCGCACCAGCACCTCGCGGGCCTCCGCGGCCACCTCGGCCGGCAGCAGCTCCGCGGCCGCGCCCCCGACGCTGGCGATCGCGGCCGGCGACTCGAGGTCGAGCAGCGCGTGAAATCCGAGCCGCCAATACTCCCGCAGCGTCTCCTCCGCGCCGACGTCGTCGCCGCGGTCGGACGTGGGCCGGGCCACGACGGCAACGCGGTCGGGAAGATCGGCGGGTAGCGCGATGACGTCGTCGGCCACCTCGGCGAGCCGCCGGGAGTCGAGCACCGCGATGTCGCGATGCGGTGTCCGCGCCACGGCCAAAGGCAGATTACGGTCGGCCCGGATGATCCGGCGCACCAGCCGCGGCGAGGCGAACAGCACCGCCGGCGCCGCGGCCTGGATCGCCCGCTCGACGGCGAACGCGTCGAGCGGCGTGGAGGGGTCACCCATCCGGCGTCACTCCGCCTCGAGCTGGCGGCGGGCGTCCTCGATCAGCCGTCGCTTGGCGTCGTCGATCTTCGGCCACTCGAGCCCGAGGTTGCGGATGGTGCCGGCGAGCACCGCCGCCACCACCGCCCGGCTCACCCACTTCTTGTCGGCCGGCACGACGTACCACGGGGCGTGTTCGGTGCTGGTGGCCGCGATCGCCTCCTCGTAGGCGTGCATGTAGTCGTCCCAGTGCCCCCGCTCGGCCACGTCGGCCGTCGAGAACTTCCAGTGCTTGTCGGGCTCGTCGATCCGCGACAGGAACCGCTTCTTTTGCTCCTTCTTCGAGACGTTGAGGAAGAACTTCACGACGGCCGTTCCGTTGCGGGTGAGGTGCCGCTCGAAAGCGTTGATGTCGTCGAAGCGGTCGTTCCAGGTCCGTGGCCGGGCGGTCACGCCGGGAATCCGCTGCGCCGCGAGCAGGGCCTCGTGCACCCGAACGACCAGCACCTCCTCGTAGTAGGAGCGGTTGAAGATGCCGATCCGGCCCCGCTCCGGCACCCGCTTCATGCACCGCCAGAGAAACGTGTGATCGAGTTCCTCATCGGACGGCTTCTTGAAGCTCGTCACCTCCACGCCCTGCGGGTTGACCCCGGACATCACGTTCTTGATCGCTCCGTCTTTGCCCGCCGCATCCATGGCCTGAAAGATCACCAACACGCTCCAGCTGTCGCTCGCCCAGAGCAGCTCCTGCATCCGCGCGAGATCGCCGACATCGGCGGCGAGGATTCCCTCCGCCATGTCCTTGCGCTCCTTCTCCGGGATGTCGCCGTCGCCGGCCCAGCCGGGGTCGCAGTCGGCGAGCCGGAACTTCGTGCCCGGCGGCACCTGAAACGTCTTCTGAATCTTCGCGAAATCGATGGGCACGGATCAGTCTCCTGGGCGGGGCATCATCATACCCCCTCGCCGCCGCCGCCCAGACGGCCGACAATGGGGCGGGCCCATTCCCATCCGGCAGGAGACGTTTCCATGGCGGCAGTTCAGGTCGGCGACAAGGCTCCCACGTTCACGGCACCGCTGCAGGACGGTGGCACGTTCGACTCGGCATCCCTGCTGGGCCGGAAGTGGCTGGTGCTGTTCTTCTATCCCAAGGACAACACGCCGGTCTGCACGAAGGAGGCCTGCGCGTTTCGCGACTCCTACGAGAAGTTTGCAGCGGCGGGGGCCGAGGTGGTCGGAGTGAGCAGTGACTCGGCTGACAGCCACGCGCGGTTCGCGGCGAAGCACCGCCTCCCGTTTCCGATCGTGGCCGACACCGATCGTCGCCTCCGGAAGCTCTTCGGTGTCCGGAATCCGCTGGGCGTGATTCCGGGGCGGGTCACCTACGTCATCGACCGCGAGGGTGTGGTGCGGCTTGCCTACAGCGCGCTCTTTGCGTCGGACGAGCATGTCCAGAGGGCGTTGGCGGCGATCGGCGCGCCGGGCGGGCAGTAGCGTAGGTTTTTA
>JBBAVQ010000184.1:4101-6470 GCA_040397625.1 Pirellulales bacterium
GTAGCGTAGGTTTTTAACCTGCGCTGTGGATCGGTCGTAGCGTAGGTTTTTAACCTGCGCTGTTTTTACACAGGTTGAAAACCTGTGCTACGTGGTGGGCAGTAGCGTAGGTTTTTAACCTGCGCTGTTTTTCCACAGGTTGAAAACCTGTGCTACGTCGTGCCGCGGTATGTCGGGAAGTCCGTATACCCCTTCGCGGCCGTCGGCGTATACCAGTCGGTCATGCTGGCCGTCGGGGCGAGCGGCCAGCCGTTCGCGAATCGTTCCACGAGGTCGGGATTGCTGATGTACGGGCGGCCGAAGGCGATCAGGTCGGCGTGGCCTGCCTGCACCGCGGCCTCCGCCGTCTCCAGCGTGTAGCCGCAGTTGCCGACGATCGGCCCGCGAAACACGCCCCGGAAGTCGGCCAGCGTCATCGGCTCGCCGAGGGCGTGGAATCCAAACGCGAGCCCGTCCACCACGTGGAGATAGCCAAGTCGCAATCGGTCGAGGGCGGCCGCCGCGTGCAGAAACTGCTCGCGGTAGTTGGGCGACCCCATGTCGTTGAACGCGCCGTTCGGCGAGATCCGCACGCCCACGCGGTGGCTCGGCCAGACCCTCGCCACCGCCGCCACCACGTCGAGGAGAAAACGGCACCGCTTCTCGATGCTGCCGCCGTAGTCGTCGGTGCGGAGGTTCGTCTTCGCCTGCAGGAACTGGTCGATCAGGTAGCCGTTGGCCGCATGGATCTCGACGCCATCAAAGCCGGCCGCCCTGGCTCGGGCAGCGGCGGCCGCGTAATCCGCCACAACACCGGCCACCTCATGGCTCTCGAGCGCCCTGGGGGTCTCGTAGGGCTGCTTGCCGGCCGGGGTGTGGATGCCGTCGCCGTGGATCCTGACCGCGGAGGCCGAGACGGGCGGCCGTCCACCGTGAAACGCGCTGTGCGACGCCCGCCCCATGTGCCAAAGCTGGAGGAAGATCCGGCCGCCGCGGGCGTGCACGGCGTCGGTGATGATCCGCCAGCCGGCCTCCATGGCGTCGGTGTAGATGCCCGGCGACTCCAGCCAGCCGTTGGCCTGCGGCGAGATGGTGGTCGCCTCGGACACGATCAGCCCGGCCGACGATCGCTGGGCGTAGTACTCCGCCATCGTCGAGTTGGGAATGCGATCGGGCCCGGAGCGGCTCCGTGTCAACGGCGCCATCACCACGCGGTTGCGGAGATCGAGGTCGTGGAGGCGGAAAGGCTCGAGCAGGCGGTACTTCACGGCAGCAGCCTCATTCGGGAAGGTGGTAGAAGCCGATGGCAAGGATCAGGTAGACCCCGAGCAGGAGGACGCCCTCGAACCAGTTGGCCTTGCCATCGGAGATCAGTTCACGGGTGATGATCGTGGCCAGCACGATCGCCACCACCTCGAAGGCGGTGAAGGCGAGATCCATGGGCTGTCCCATCACATAGCCCGCAAACACGAGCAGCGGCGCCACGAGAAGCACGAGCTGGATCGTCGAGCCGACGGTGGCAGCCATCACCAGCGACGGCTTGCCGCGGCGGGCGAAGTGGAACCCAGACAGCACCTCGCCGAGGCTGCCGACGCCGCCGAGCAGCACGAGTCCGCTGAACGTCTTTGAGAGGCCGAGTTGCGAGGCGGTCGGCTCGAGGGCATGCGAGAGCAGCTCGGTGACGACTCCCAGGAAACCCGCAGCGACGACGAGCACGAGCAGGCTCTGCCAGATCGGCTCGCTGGGATGCTCGCCCTCCAGCCCCTCGGCCTCGGGAAGGCTCGTTCCGCCGCCTCCGCCGAACAGCGTGACCGCGACGTTCGCCGCGTACATCCCGATGAGCACGAACGACATCTCGAACGACAGGTCGCGGGTGCCATCGGGGGTGCCGATGCTGAACATCGCCGGCACGATGAAGCAGAATGCGCAGATGATCAGCATCGAGCCGTTCACCGCCAGCCGTTTGGGATCGAACCGTTGCTCCCCGTAGCGGATGCCGCCGGCGATCAGGGCCACGCCAAGGCTCAGAAGCAGGTTGGCGAGGATCGCCCCCGTGAGCGACGCCTTCACGACCGGCGCCAGACCGTTGGAGAGGGCGACCCCGCCAATGATCAGCTCCGGAAGGTTGTTGAGCGTCGAGTTGAAGAGCCCGCCGAGCGTCGGCCCGAGCCGGGCCGCCAGCCGTTCGGTGGCGTCCCCGATCAGTTGGACGAGCGGAACGATCGAGATCAGCGCCGCGGCAAAGACCGCGAGCGGAGGTGCCTCCCGCCATGCCAGCCCGAGCGCCACGGGCACGGCAGCAAGCAGCCAGCGGCGGCTCATCGCCGGCTCCCGGCCGGGCAGCGTCGCGTGAGGGTGGCGAAGAAACGCATGTGACGCAGATTCTTGGT
>JBBAVQ010000185.1:0-6436 GCA_040397625.1 Pirellulales bacterium
CGCTCCGCGATCACGTCCGCTGCCGCTGGCCGATGACGGACGTGGGGACGGTGAACGAGTCTCCGGCACCGGACTTCAGCGAGAATCCCGAGGCCTTTCTGGTGTACGTCGACGTGAAGGCTCCCGAGACGGTTTCCGCCAACCGTTGGAAGGGAGGCAGCGGATGGAACACTCCGGCCAACTGGAGCGCGGGGACGGCACCGACGTCTGTCAGCGGAGAGTCGTGGGTCGAGCCCCTGAGCGTCTGGTCGGCCACGTCGTTTCCGGTCGTGAGCACGGCGGGCAACAAGGTGCAGAACCTCATCCTCGGCGACAATCGTGAAGGCGTCAGCCTCAGGGTCGCGGGCGGCACGCTCGACGCGACTGGCTCGATCAGGCTTGGAGACCAGTACGACGCGACCGTGAACATCGCCAGCGGCAGCCTCACGGCCGCCGGCGATCTCAGCCTGTCGACGTCGAACGGGCAGGGCGACGGCACGCTCAACGTCAGCGGCGGTGCGGTGCAGGTGGGCGGGCAACTCCTGCTGGGGTGGAATGCAAACGCCGGCACGCTGACGATGTCGAGCGGCAGTGTCGCGGTGGGGGGCGTGCTCATTTTCAACCTCGATGGCGGCAACGCCGACGCCAAGGAGGCCCGGGTGAACCTGTATGGTGGGACGCTGGCCGCGGGCGGACTGTCGATCAACACCCTCGACCCCGCGCGGCTCGACATCGCAGGCGGGCGGTTTGTCCTGCCCGCTTCGAACCTCGGCAACGTGAACTACTGGATCAACAGCGGCAACATTACGGCGCTTGGCGGGCGGCGAGTGGTCGATGTCAGCGCCGCGGCGGGCAATCTGCTCGTCTGCACCGCCCGACGGCTCGCAACGGACGTCGTGATCGACGTGGCGAGCGGCAGCCAGACGCAGGCACAGGCAGGCCATTCGACCATCTCCGCCGCGACGTGGCTCATGAAGACTGGCACGGGCGAGGTCGTGTTCGACTCCGCCAACGCCTACCCCGGGATGACGAGCGTGACGGCCGGCAGGCTGCGGATCGCCCATGCGTCGGCTTTGGCCGGCAGCGAGGCCGTCATGATCACCGGCGGCGAGGTCGCCATGCCATCCGACCGCCCGCTCGACGTGTCGATCCGCACGCTCTCGATCGACGAGGCCTTGGGCAGCAGGCTCGACATCGGTGCGGGACGGGTGCAGGTCGCCGCGGGCGGCATCACCGCCGCAGACCTGATGGCCGATCTGCTCGTGGGTCGCAACGGCGGCTCGTGGGACGGTGTCGGGGGCCTTGTGTCATCGGCAGTGGCGTCGTCCCTGGCGGCGAGTCGCCCGCGGACGATCGGCTGGCTTGGCAATGACGACGGATCCTTCACGATCGCGGCGGCGGCTCCGGGCGACAGCAACCTCGACACCATCGTGGATGTGCTCGATGCCGCCAACCTGCTCGCCGGAAGCAGGTTCGACACAGGCATCCCGGCCGACTGGTCGCTGGGCGAGACGACCTACGACGGGATCGTGGACATCCTCGACGTGGCCGATTTTCTCGGGACGGGGTTGTTTGATGCGGGGGCATATGACGTTGCGGCCGCGGGGGCCGCCGGTCCGGTGGCCGCGGTTCCTGAGCCGACGCTCTGGCCGCTCGCCGTCGCGACCATCGGCCTCTTCTACGGCTTCCACCTGAATCTCGCGCGGCCGCCGTCCAAGCCCAACGCCGTGAGGCGTGGGGCGAACCACCACACGAAGCGGCGTCCAGCGTGATTCGCCCGCGGCCTCACGGCCGGTCGGCTTGTACCTGCCATGCACTCGTGCGCGAGGATCAAGTGTGAACCGTATGAGCCGCTCGATGCTGCCGGCCTGGCCGGACGCAGCATGAGACATGATCAAGGACTCAGGTGTGAAGGCTCCCAGAATCAGGGCTGCAGGTCAAAATCCTGCTGCTGCAAGCCCGGCTTGATCTCACATTTCAAGCCAGACGAGTTGGGGTTGAGATAACGCTCTGGAAATCCACTCACCGGCTTGCCAGCCCGTGGAACGTTCGCCGGAATCGGCAGCGCGGCCGCTCCTCCGGGGAGCGTGGGTGCTTTGTCCGTTGACGAGTGCGTCGCAAAGGCCTGGACGGTCACTCTGGCAGCTCCTACGGGAGCCCCTGTCACGCTGTAGCCGCCGTCCGTGATGTCGGCGAAGAACACCGGCTTGGTGCCACCCTCGCAGAGCACCGTGAGTCGTCCGACGGCCACGGGTTTGCCGCCGAATCGAACGGTTCCGGCGATGGAGCCCGTTGGTGCCGTCCAGCCGCAGCCGGCCAGTCCGATCAACGCCCACGTGAGCCCCAGCCCGGCGATCGAGGGGATCGTATGCCGCACACGCAGGCTGGCAGCCTCGTGCATCACGGTAGCCCCGCGGTTTCACCGCCACTCGGCGTGCACAATCCCCACCACGTGTCGCCATCGATGGATGCGATGACGAACTGCGTGCTGCCGTCCGCCATGCCCACAGTGATGCCGCCGGGATGATAACTCTGTGGCAAGTACCAGATGCAGGTGCTGGGGCCTGGATTGTCCTGTGGCTTCGACGCCGGCCCTCCTTGTCCGTAACCGTTCCACTGGCCATACGCATAGGCGCCACTGCGGGGGCCGTAGTGCAGCATTGCCATGTAGCACTGCGCCCACGGGCCGTGCGCCCAGAGAGCCGGAGACGACATCTCGTTGCACTGCCGATATCGTTCTGCAAAGACGATCGTCTTGCTGAGTCCATCGGTGATCACTCGGAACGAACCGTCCGACCGCATGTTCTTCCCACCCACGTCGCCGGCATCGGGATTGCCGAAGACCTGGTAGTTGCCCGCGTAGTTGGTTGTCGCCCACTCGGGCGGGTTCGTCGAAGGGAAGGCCCACTTGGGGCCGCCGCCATCCGAGGGGCAGGTGAACGACTCGATGAAGTTGTTTTTGACGTTCCAGTACCCGGTGGCCCAGTCGCTCGTCCCCTTGTCGAACATCGCCGGCTCTTCGAGGTACGGCAGCAACGTGAAGTGGAGCGAGGCACCACTGATGTCCCCGCCGCTGCCATAGTTGAACGTCCGGCTGTAGTTCCAGGATGGCGGGATCTTCTTTTTCGCGCCGTGATACCCCTGGACGGCCAAGCCAAGCTGCTTGAGGTTGTTGGAACACTTCGAACGCCGGGCCGCCTCGCGGCTGGCTTGCACGGCTGGCAGAAGCAGGCCGATGAGCGTGGCGATGATCGCGATCACCACCAGGAGTTCCACGAGCGTGAAGGCGGTTCGCCCCAACGACCGGAACGGCCTGTCGCCTGTTAAAATGTTCATACTTTGAGTGTCGGCATGCCGGCGTTCGTGGTCAAGGGTTCTTCGCCCGAATCTCCCGCAAATAACGGGTTGATACCGCTGCGTTAGCGCACGTGCGAGGCGGCGCTGGCGGCCGCCGGAAGCACAGTAGGGGCGTGATGCATTTGCATGATTGACACCACGGTCTTGGAGGCGAAATTAGTTAATGGACTGGGGACGTGGGTGAGTCCTCCCAAGCCCTGGCAAGGTACGTCGTGTCCCCGAATCACCTCGTTGCCCGCGAAGTCATTCGTAATCTGGAGAAGGCTCATGAAAAACGCCGTGTTCCATCATCAAGTTGTCGCAGCCGCGCTGGTGTGCACGGCGCTCCTGTGCGGTATGCAGTCGCCGCTGCAAGCAGGCACGGTGTACTGGAACGGGCTCGTGAGCACCGCATGGACAGACACATCGAACTGGAACGGTGGCGTTCCGCCGTCGGCTGGTGACACCGTCATCCTCAACCAGGGATCTCCCTATACGCCCGTCGTTGGCTCGACAGGCCTTCCGACGACCGGGCAGATCTATCTCGGGGTCACGGGCGGGCTCAACGTGTTTCCTGGCGGTGCGCTCTCGATGACCGACTTCATCACCGGCAACTGGGGCAACAGCAGTGGCACGATCGTGACCGGTGGCCAAATGAACATGAGCGGTATCCTGAATCTTGGTGCCGGCGGTTTCGACGGCAAGGTCGACATCTCCGGCGGAGTCGTGCAGTCCGCGGCCCTGTCGATCAACAGCAACGGCGGCGCCGGGATGAACATTTCGGGCAGCGGAAAATACATCACGGATATCAGCCAGCTGAACAACGTGAACTTCTGGGTGACCAACAACATCATCAAGGCCAACAACGGTGCTTCCGGCTGGTCGATCGTCGTCGATACCACCACCGACCCGACGAAGGTGATGCTGACGGCCGTCCCCGAGCCGAGCGTGACGGCGCTGACCGTGGCAGGCGTGGCCATGGTCGCCTTGCGCCGCCTCCGTCGGCGGTAGAAGACGACGGCAATGTGTTGAGTGCATCCGATCGAGGAGGGTGCGCGGTCGTGCAGCCCCTCCTGGGTCAAGAGCCGCACGTGTCAACGGCATCCTGCTCTGGGTCGTAAGGCATCTTCATCAGTGGCACGCGATTGTGCGTCGCGCATGGCGACCCCCGGCGTTTCTCCGGTCCGCTTGATTCGTGATCGCAGTCGGTGTCTGCTCCGCTCGAGATGGGTGAGGAAGAAGCCCCGTTGAGATGACCGATGTGCCCCCAGAGTGCGTGATCCGGAGTGCCGTTCCCAGTCGCTTACGTTGGGGCGGTGATTGCCTTCGCGGTCGCTGGTAGCCGGGCTGCCGCACAGGATGCTCTCCCGTCCTGGCAGAAGACGGTCGCCACCGCCGCCTTCCGCAAGCAGGGCGTTGATCGGGCGGAGCGGCCGCCGGCCGGGTTTCTCGCCAATCCGCACTACCAGTGCGAGACGATCGGCCTGGGAGGCACCGTGGTTCGGGTCGGCCCGCACGGGTTCACGTCGCCGGCCGCTCCAGCCGTCGATCGCACCGGCCACCTGGAGAGCCGTCCCTATCTCAGCCAGCAGCATTGGTGGGACGAGGAAGCCCATCGCCATCAGCCGTTCGATCTCGTCGGTGGCTATGGAGACGACGTCGTGCCCGGCGAGATCCAGACATTCCGGCATCTCCTCGACATCGCCACCGGCTTCCTCCAGATCGATCTCACGCTCGCCGCCCGTGGCGCCTCGTGGCGGAGTCGCCGGGAGATGTTTGTCACGCCCGAGGGCGTGTGGGTGGTCCGTGTCACCGATACGGCCGCCGCGCCGATGCCGTTCAGGCTGCGGATCGACCCCAATCGAAATGTGCGGATCTATCTCAACGGGGGCGTCTACGCCCGTGAGCACGAGCCCTGGTCTGCGGTCACTGCGGCGGCAGACAAGGGCCTGGTTGTGACCGCCGAACGGCCGCGGTCGTGTACGGCAGCACTCGCTGTTGCGATCGATGCCGCGAAGCCCTTCGTCGATGCTTCCTCGCGGGTCTGCGGCCCAGCCCGGCCTGGGAGTGCGATCACCACGCTCTACATCGCCCCCGCGTCGTCCTATGGCGGGGCCGATGCCACCGAGGCGGCCTGGGCCAAAGCCGAGGCCGCCCGAAGGCAGGGATTCAACGCCCTGCGGAAAGAGACGGCGAGTTGGTGGCGGGCGTTTTTTGCGACGTCGTCGGTCGTCCTCCCGGACCGCGATCTCGCGACGTGGTACGCGCGTTCGATCTGGTACCTCGGCGTGTTCTTCGGCAACACGGACGTCCCTCCGGGATGCAACGGCACGAGCCTGGAGAGCTTCGCCGGCGCGATCTGCCCCGAGTATGACCTCGTGATCGACCAGCGAGCCCTTCTCTATGCCAATCATGTGGCCGAGGCCCGCCGAGTGTGTGACTGGGCGGGGCGAACGCTGCCGCGAGCACGGACGACACGCGAAGGCCTGACGCTTCACGAGGTCTCGGTGCGGTATGACCGCGGGGCGAAGTATGGGCCGCTCCTCGGCTACGACGGCACCGTGCTCGTGCCCCCGACCGCCGGGGAGGGAATCTGGGCCTACGAGGATTTCGCGGGCACGAACCTGGCGCTCGTGGCGCTCGACTACGTTGACTGGAGCGACGACGAAAGCCGTTCCCCGATCGCTGGGAAACTCCTGCGCGAGACGACGCAGATCATGGCCCAGGAACTCGCACCGCGACCCGAGGTGGGTGGTCACCTTCACCAGCGGATGCCCTCGACGGTTCAGCAGGCCGCCGCAGCCTTCGCGCTCCGCGAAGCGAGCCGGCGAGGGGAGGCCGAGGACGGCTGGGAGGCCCTCGCGGGGGCCGTGTACCTGCCGACGGCCGATCTCGCCGGCGGCCGCGTGCTGGTCGCCGGTCCGGGTGCCGCCGCCGAGCGTGGTCGCGGCGACGTGACCTGGCTCGTGCCGCTGTGGTGGTATGGCATCATCGGCGGCGACGACCCGCTCGTGAAAACGACCTACGACATGATGCGGGAATCGAAGACAGGCGACTACGTCTTCAACAACGGCTGGATGGGCGTGATCGCCGCGAAGCTTGGCGACGGTGCAGAGGCGCA
>JBBAVQ010000186.1:0-6421 GCA_040397625.1 Pirellulales bacterium
GCCGTCTCCGACGACAGCCAAGACAAGGAGATCAACAACGCGATCAGCCGGTTTCGCGACCGCGACATCGACGGCTGCCGGGCGATCCTCGAGCGGGCCAAGAGCAACAACGCCAAGCTGCCCCCGCCGGGCGTGATGATGGCCACGCTGTGGATGGCGGTGAACCAACTCCCGCAGGCGCGGGAGGAACTCGAAAACGCCGCCGTCAAGTTTCCCGGTGATCCCGAGTCGTACCTCAAGCTCGGCGACCTCGCCTTCGGCGAGGGTCGGATCACCGACTCGGCCGTGCTCTTCGAGAAGGCCTCCGGTCTGACCGCGGCCTACAGCGAGAATCCAAAGCGTCGTCGCGACTTCGACATCCGCTGCGAAGCGGGCACCGCCGCCGTCGCGGAGCGCCGCCGCCAGTGGGAGAACGCCCAGAAGCATCTCGCGAAGTGGATCGAACTCGATCCCGACAACGCCGGCTCGCGGCTGCGGATGGGCAACGTCCTCTTCCAGCTCGGCAAGGAGCCGGAGGCGCTCGCCGAGTTCAAGGAGGCGAAGAAGATCGACAAGAACTCGCCGCTTCCCGAACTGGCCATGGCCCAGCGGAACGACGAGGCCAAGAAGCGCGATGCTGCCAAGAAGTGGATCCAAGACGCCATCAAGGCCGCTCCGACCGATCCGGCGGTGCAGCTCTTCGCGGCCCGCTGGTATCTCCAGCAGAACGACCTCGAGGCGGCCAAGGCCGCGGCCGACACGGCCCTGAAGCTCGACGGCAAGAACCTCGAGGCCAAGTTCGTCCGGGGGCTCGTGGCCCGCGTGGGCCGCGACTACGCCACGGCCCAGAAGTTCCTCAATGAGGCCCACTTCCAGTCGCCGGGCAACTTCGACGTGAGCAACTCGCTGGCCCTCGTCCTGATTGAGAGCGACGACGAGGAAGCCCGTCGTCGTGCCCTCGAACTGGCCGACACCAACGTCGCCAAGTACCGGGAGAACACCCCGCAGCAGATTCCGGCGGTGACGACGCTCGCCTGGGTGTTCTACAAGCTCGGTCGCCGCGAGGATGCCGAGCGGATCCTGGAGCAGGTCCGCCGCAGCAACGCGCTATCGAGCGACGGCGCGTTCTACGTGGCGAAGATTCTTGCCGACCGCGGCGAGAAGGATCTGGCCCGGAAGATCCTCGAGGAGGTGATCGCGAACGAGCCGATGTTCGCCACCAAGTCGGAGGCCGCCGACCTGCTCGCCAAGCTCAAGAAGGAGGCGGGCGAGAAGTAGTCGCTCCGCACCCGAGATTTCACGGGCCGGTCGGTGGCGGGTCAGTCCGCTGCCGGCCGGCTCGTCGTCTTTCCGGTGGTCGGCGTCTTTGCCGGCGGTGCCGGGATCGGTTCGGCCACCGGTTCGGGCATCGCCGTCGTCGGCATGGCTCGGGTCGGTGCGGGTCTGGCGGGCATGGGCCGAATCGTCACGTTGCCCACGGGCGTGCCGGGTCCCACGCGGACGGCCGAGTTGGTCTGCATTGCCCGCCGGCGGGCACGGATGCGATCGCTCCGCAACGGGATGCCGGGGTAGGCCTCGATCGGCACCTCGAGACTGGGCAGCCCGATCCGGCTGCCGTCACCGAAGTAGGTGAACATCTCAATGCCCCGCGACTCGGCCGCGAGGAAGGCGACCGCGGCGACGGCAACGAGGAACACGCGGCGCATGGGAGTCTCCCGGGATCGTGCCGCGACGGGGCCGCACGTGGATCAGGTGGGTCATCGTCCACGAGCGATCGCCGCGTGCACCGCGGCCGCCGCAGCCCGCCCAATCGTCATCACCGCACCTCGCGGTGGTAGCCTGTCGGCATGCCCGCCACCGCTGGTTTTTTGCTCGTCGCCGCCCTGGTCACCGCGGTGGCCGCCTGCGCCGGGGCGTTTCTGGCCCGCGGCACCACCGCCGTGCCGGCCGCCTGGTGGGCCTGCGGGGCCGCCCTCGCCTTTGCGGCCGAGGCTGCGATCCGCGGAGGCGGGGGGCTCGCCGATCCGGCAGCGCAGGCCACGGCGAGGCTCGTCGTGGCGGCGGTCGCGGTCTGCCCGATCATGTCGCTTCTCGGCGCCAAGCGGCCGCAGCATGGCGTCTGGCAGTTCATCGTGGCGTCGCTCGCGGGGATTCTCGCGCTGCCAGCGGCTTCGGCGGCGCTCGTGCGGCCGGGAACGCCGCCCGACGTCCATGCCCTCCAGCGCTGGTTCATGCTCGCGCTGGTGCTCGTGGCCGCGATGAACTTCGCCGCCACCCGCCACGGCGTGGCCGCGGGGCTGGTGGCGATCGGCCAGTTCATCCTGATCCGGCAGTTCATGCCGTTCGGCGATGCCGGCCGGTATCCCGACCATTGGCTCGATGCGCTGGCGGCTGGGCTCGTCGCCACGGGCGCGGCCGTCGCCGCAGCGCAGTCGTGGCTGCGGCCTGTTCGATCGATGCCCGCAGCGGGGTGGGCGGCCAGAGGGTGTGCTGGGCACGGGCGCGAGGCTGAGTTGGCCGCGCTGGTCGCCGCCTACCTCGCCCTGCGGGAGACGCTCGGCGCCGCCTGGACGCTGCGGATCGCGGAGCGATTCAATGCAGTGGCCGAGTCTCGTGGCTGGCCGTGCCGGCTGCGGTTCGACGGTCTTCACGTGAGCGATGATGCCGAGGGATGCGAGTGGCATGCCGATGCCATCCGGACGGGGCGGGCGCTCCTGAGGCGGTTTGCGTCGCCAGACTGGATGCAGCGGCACGCCGCCGCTGGCGAAAACCGCTGAAAACCTGCGGCGCCAGTAGTTTCCCACCCCAGCGGCGGATACACTCCGAACCTTCTCCGGATGACGGCCGTACGGCAGGCATCTGGAGATTTCCCCGTCTTTCCTTCTTTGGAGTTCATGCCATGGCCGATGAAGCCCAGTCCCAGCCGATGCCCGTGCCCGTTGACGAGTCGCACATTGTCGCCACCTACGCCAACTTCTGCCGTGTCACGGGCACGCCCGAGGAGTTGATCGTGGACTTCGGCCTCAACAAGCAGGTGGCCGGCACGTCGCCCGAGACGATCCAGCTCACGCAGCGGATCATCGTCAACTTCTTCACCGCCAAGCGGCTGGCCTATGCCCTGTCGATGGCGGTCGCCCGCCACGAGCAGGCGTTCGGCAACCTCGAGACCGACGTGCAGAAGCGGGTGGTCCACCAGCAGTCCGCGAAGGCCTGACGGGATGATCCGGCCGACCGGCGTGGTGACGGGCCTGCCCCGTCACCCGCCGGCTCCCGGGTCGGAAAGAGGGCCGGGAAGCAGGCCGGCGCCACGAAACCATGACGACGACCTACGACGAGACCGAAGAGTTTGAGCGAGCCAAGCGGGAAATCAGTGATTTCCTCTCGAAGCTCGAGCAGATGGCCCACCGCGATGTCGCGGCGGGTGAGTTCTTCGGTTTTCTGCGCGACGGCGTCCACCGGCTCATGGAGTCGGTGGCCGAGGTCATTTGGCTCGTCGGCGACGGCGGCCAGGTCGAGCCGATCGTCCACGCGGGGATCGAAGCCACGGGTGTCCAGTCAACGCCCGAGGGCGTCACCTCGCACAACGCGCTGGTCGCCGGGTTGTTTGGGAACGGCACGGGTCTGCTCGTCCCACCGGGTGGCTCGATCACCGGCCCCGACGGGTCCGTGGTCGCGACCAACGGCACCTCGCTGCTGGTCATCGCGGCGCCGATCGACTCCACCGCCGGCCGTGCGGGCCTGATCGAAATCCTTCATCAGCCCAACCACGAAGACGTCCAGCGGGGCTACCTGCGGTTTTCCGAGCAGGTGGCCGGCCTGGCCGCGATCTACCTCGACCGCCAGCGAAATGCCCAGCAGGTGGCGGCCCAGCGGCAGCAGCTCGTCGAGGTCGACGCCCAGCAGGCGGCGCTCTCGCAGGTGGAGCGGTTCAGCCGCGCCGTGCACGAGTCGCTCGACCCGATCGCCACCGCCTTCGTGCTGGCCAATGAGGCACGGCGGATCATCGGCTGCGACCGGGTGAGCGTGCTCGTGAAGCGAGGCCGCACGCTGCGGCTCGAGGCGGTGAGCGGCCAGGAGTCGGTGGAGCGGCGGGCGTCGGCGGTGCAGGCCATCGAGGCCCTCACGCGGGTCGTGGCGCGGGCGGGCGATCCGCTCTGGCATCCCGATCCACAGGCCGAGGTGCTACCGCAGATCGAGGAAGAACTCGAAAACTACATCGACGAATCCCACGCCACGGCGCTGGCGATCATTCCGCTGGCCAAGCCGAAGCCCACGGCCGTGGTGAAGCCGGGGGGCGTAGACGCGGTGGCCGTCGCCAAGGCGGAAGCCGCGCCCGCGGAGACTCCCGAGCCAATCGGGGCGCTGGTTGCCGAGTGGTTCTCCTCGACGGCGTTCGACGGTGGCAAGCGGGCCCGCGTGGAACTCGTCGCCGAGCACGGCAAGGTGGCCCTCTCCAACGCGCTCGTCCACACCGGCCTGCCGCTCTATCCACTGCTGAACTTTCTCGGCAAGTCGCGGGTGCTCACCACGGCCCGCAACCTGCCCAAGACGGTGGCGGCGGCGCTTGGCACGCTGGCGGCACTTGCCGCGCTGGTGCTCGTGCCCGCGGAGCTCCGACTCGAAGGCAAGGGAACGCTCGAGCCGGTGCACCGCCGCGAGGTGTTTGCCCAGATCGACGGCGTGGTCGAGAAGATCGAGCCCGGGGTCGAAGGGGGCGCCGACGTGAAGGCGGGCCAGCTCCTCGCCACGATCCGCAACCGCGATCTGGAGGTGGCGATCGCCGACGTCCTCGGCAAGAAGGCGTCGAGCGAGGAGCAGCTGGTATCGACCCGGCGGTCGCTGCTCGAAGACGACAAGATCTCGGCCGACGAGAAGCTCCGGCTGGCGGGTCGGCGGGCGCAGCTCGAGCGGGAGGTGGAGAGCCTCGCGGCCCAGCTCGCGCTGTATGCCGAGAAGAAGAAGGAGCTTGAGGTCCGCAGCCCGATCGACGGCGTGATCGTCACCTGGCAGGTTCGCGACCTGCTGCTGCTCCGCCCCGTCGAGAAGGGGCAGGTGCTGATGAGCGTGGCCGACAAGACGGGCCCCTGGGAGCTCGAGATCAAGATGCCCGACGACCGGCTCGGCCACGTGAATCGGGCCGCCGCCGAGGCGAAGGCCGCCGGCAAGGATTTGATGGTGGACTACATCCTCGCCACCGACCCCGGCACGCGGCACCGCGGCGGCGTGAAGGAGATCCACGAGCAGGCCGAGGTTCGCGGTGACGAGGGCAACACGGTGCTGGTGCGGGTGACGATCGACCCGAGCCTTCACGAGAAGGAGGAGCTCGGCGCCGGCGCCAGCGTGACGGCGCGGGTGGCGTGCGGCAAGCGGTCGCTGGGCTATGTCTGGTTCCACGACGTCCTCTCGTTCATTCAAACGCAGGTCCTGTTCAGGCTGTGGTGACCCGCGGCAGGCGGGCGGAGGTGGATTCGATGAAGCGATGCGCGGTGATCTGTGTGGCGTTGACGCTGCTGCTGGCGGCAGGCCAGGCAGCCTACGCCGAGGCGACGACGGGCCCGGTGCTCGAGCGCTGCCTCGTGTCGTTGGTGGACGAGGCCAAGCTCTCGGCCGGCGAGGCCGGCCTGCTGATCGACGTAGACGTGAAGGCCGGCGACCGCGTGACAGTGGGGCAGGTGATCGCCCGGATCAACGACGACCAGCCGCAGATGGCAAAACTTCGCGCCAAGGCGGAGCATGACCAGGCGATCGCCAAGTCAAAGAGCGACGTCGATGTCCGCTACGCCCAGAAGGCCCAGGCCGTGGCCCAGAAGGCCTCCGAGAAGGCCGAGCAGTCGCACAAGTCGGTGCCGGGCTCGGTGACCGACGTGGAGCGCGACCGGCTGCGGCTCGAATGGGAAAAGAGCGGCCTGCAGATCGAGCAGGCCCAGCTCGAGCGGCAGCTGGCCGACCTCGCCGCCAAGGTGAAGGAGGCCGAGGTGGAGACAGCCGAGATCGAGATTCGCCGCCGGCTCGTCACCGCGCCGCTCGACGGCGAGGTGGTGGACGTGCAGGGGCACGCGGGCGAGTGGATGCAGGTCGGGGCCCCGCTGGCCCACATCGTCCGCACCGACAAGCTCCGGGTGGAGGGCTATGTTGACGCCGCCCGGTGGGATCCCGAGCAGGTTCGCGGCCGCCCGGTCACGGTGGTGGTGCCGGTCGCCAACAACCGCACGGAGACGTTCGAGGGGCGGATCTCGTTCGTCAGCCCGCTGGTGGAGAGCGGTGGCGACTACCGCGTGTTTGCCGAGGTGGCCAACCGGCGGGCGAACGGCTCGGGCGAGTGGCTCCTGCGGGCCGGGCAGACGGCCACGATGACGATCCACTCCGACCAGCCCGCGGCCCAGTAGCCCGCCCATGTCCACCGCCGACGCCTTCCGTTCGAGCACGACCCGCGGCGTCACCC
>JBBAVQ010000187.1:0-6402 GCA_040397625.1 Pirellulales bacterium
TCCGCACTCACGGTCTCGATGATCGGGGCGACCGAAGCGTCGTCGAGATAGGCGGAGTCGGCGGAGAGGATGTCGACGAAGTCGTAGTCGTTGTCGTAACCGTCGCCATCGGTATCGCCGTCCTCGAACCGGTCCTGCAGGTCAGATTCCCGATCGAGGCCCGCACCGCCGATCAGCCGATCGCCGCCGAGTTCGCCGTCCAGCTGATCGTCCCCCTCACCGGCGTCGAGCATGTCGCCACCGGCGCCGCCGAAGAGATCATCGCTCCCCTTGCCGCCGCTGAGCATGTCGCCGCCGCCCGCGCCGCGGATGGAGTCGTCGCCGTCGCCGCCGCGAATCGCGTCGTTGCCGCGCCCGCCGACCATCACGTCGTTGCCCGCGCCGCCAGAGAGGGCGTCGATGCCTCCCTCGCCAAGCACCTGGTCGTTTCCACCGCCGCCCGACAGTTCATCGCCGGCTCCGCCGCCTCGCAGCACGTCATCCCCCGGCCCTCCGCTGGCCCGGGACGGAATCGACGACTGGTTCGTAAACGTGTCGTTTCCTGCCAAGCCTGTGAACACGATTCGGTCCACGGCGCCGCTGCCGATCGTGCGGTTGAACTGGCCCGATGCGGAGTTGAGCGACACGACGACGTCGCCTCCCTGCTGCCGGACCTCCGCCACGTCCCCCGCCTCCGATCCCACGATCGTGACGGTGCGGGACGCCTGATCGAAACCGATGCCCGCGGCGAGCACGAGTCGCCCCTCGAGCGGTTCGGCCCGAAGCAACCAGGCGGTGGCACAAGCCTCAGAACGCCGTCGTCGCGATCGCTGTGCGGAGGCCATGTCAAAAGCCCTTTCGTATGATTTCGAGCGGCGAACGCGACCCTTGGGGCGGCCCGGGAATACTTTATTCACCATCATCGGCATCGTACCGGCCTGGCCTGCAACGGCAAGGCACCTTCCGAAACCAGCCCTGCCGGACCGCCATCCACACGCGGCTCTTCGGACCGGGCAGCCCGCGGCAGCACTGCGGTCAGACGGGGATCTCGCGGTTGACGTTCTTGTAATAGAGATACTTCGAGGCCACTGGGCCCGTCGCGTAGAACGACTGCGGCACGTAGGGCCCCATCCAGATGAAGTCGTCTTTTTCCACTTCCATCCAGGTGTCGTCGAGGTAGTAGAGGCCCTTGCCCTGGAGGAACCAGAGGCCGTGCTCCATCACGTGGGTCTCCACATAGGGCAGGCTGTGGCCCGTCTCGAAGGTGAAGATGTTCATCGCGATGTCGTAGGGCAGTTCGTCGGGGATCAGCGTCTGCAGTCGAGCGCCCTCGTCGCCCATGTACACGGTGCCCGGCACCTTGGCGGCATCGCCGATGAAGAGCCCCGGCGAGGTCACGCCGGCGAGCGGCTCGTAGGCTTTTTTGAGCAGGATCAGCCGGCTGTCGGCACTGGCTGTCGCGGTGTAGTCCGACGTCGGCGGCACGAGGGCATAGCCCCCCGCGGCGAGCTTTTGCGGCTTCCCATCGACGGTGAGGTCGATCCCGCCCGTCACCACGTACAAAAAGGTCTCGACGCGGCCGTCGCCTTTCGCTCCGCCCCCCTGCCCTTTTTTGGCGTCGATCAGTTTCTCGACAAACGCCGCACCGAGCGCGGGAGACGCGAGCACGCGAGCCTCGACGCCAGGCCAGTGGGGCAGCCGCGAAAACGGATAGCCCTCGAGCGGAAACAGGGCATACCGCGGCCGAACGCGGGCGCGGCTATGAAGAAGCTGATTCTGGGCCCGCATGCGACACCATCACTCGAGAGGGCAGGACGTGATGGCGGGAGTATAGGCCGGTCGGCTTTTACCCGCCAAACACTCCTCCACGCCCAACGCCGTGAGGCGTGGGTCGAACCACCACCAGCCCCGGCATTCAATGCGATGCGCCCCAACCTTACGGCCGGTCACCGGTCACTCCGCCCACGCGGGCCGCGCTGTTTCGTATCGCCGACACTCCCGCTCGGGGCCGTGCTGGAACGTGAGCCGCCACGCATGGAGGCACATTGGAGGGTCTGCCGGCGAGAGCGTCTGCCGATCGCCCAGCTGCATGTCGGCCAGGTAGACCGGATCGCCGACGACGGGATGCCGCAGATCCCAGAGATGCACCCGGATCTGATTCGTGCGTCCTGTTCTCGGCACAGCCTCCACGAGCGATTGCCCGTTCTCAAAACGCGTCAGCACGCGAAACTCCGTCTCGGCCGCATCACCCGTGTCTCGGTCAACGATCCGAAAGCCGTTGTTCGAGGGAGCCCGCGCGATCGGCTGGCGTGATGTCGTGTCGTTCCAGGCGGGATGGCCGGCCACGCGGCAGAGATAGGTCTTCCCGGCCACGCCGCGCTCGAACTGCGACTGGATGGCCTTGGCTGCGTGGCGGCTGCGGGCAAACACCACGAGCCCGGTGGTGTTGGCGTCGAGCCGATGCGCGGGGGTGAGGCGCTCCCCTGGAAACGCCCGAGACAGGATCTCCGTCATGCTGTTGCGGTGAAACCGACCGCACGGGTGCATCGGCAGAGGCGCCGGCTTGTCGAGCACGACGTAGTCGTCTTCCCATGCAACGATTCGGATGGCCGCGTTCACCTCGGGCTCGACCGTGTCGGGCTCGAGCCGCGCGAGGCGATGCCCGCCCCGGATGATGACGTCGGCCGACAGCGGACCCTCGCGATCGCGAAGGTGCCCCCGGCCGATGATCGCGAGCCATTCCTCGCGGGCGATGTGGGGATGGCGATCGCACAGAAAATCGATCAGCGTCCAGCGGTCGTACCGCGCCGGCACGTTGAGCGGCCGCTCGTTGGTGGCGGGAGCCGATCCGGGCAAGGGATCGCACGCAGCGGCGAGCGACGCCTCGCGCTTCGCCAGGGTGACCGCCGGCTGCGTGGCCGCAGACTTCGAGCAGAAGGGGCACGACACCGCGGGAACATAGTGCTCCGACTGCTGGTCTTCGACCGTGAGCGGCTGCTGGCAGACGTAGCACTGGGTCGTCGCCGTCTCCTCGAGCCGCGGATTCACAGCGACGCGACGGTCAAAGACGAAGCAGTCGCCGGTGTAGTGGTCGCCGCCGCACTCCTCGAAATACTTCAGGATCCCTCCTTCCAGCTGATAGACCTGCTGAAAGCCTTCCTGCTCCATGAACGGGCCCGCCTTCTCGCACCGGATGCCGCCGGTGCAAAACATCACGATCGGCTGCTGCTTCAGCTCCGGCGGAAGTTTCCGCACCGCCGCCGGAAACTCGCGGAAGTGGTCCACGCCGATCGGCAGGGCGTTTGCGAAGGTGCCGAGCCGCACCTCGTAGTCGTTGCGGGTGTCGAGCAGCGTCAGGGGGCGGCCCTCGTCGAGCCACTTCTTGAGTTCCCTCGCCGAAAGCTTCGGCGACGTGTAATCGCCGGGCCTCACGCCTTCGATGCCAAAGGAAATGATCTCCTTCTTCAGTTTGACGAGCAGTCGACTGAACGGCTGGTGGTCGCTCACGCTCTCCTTGGGTTCAAGATCGGCCAGCAGCGGGTCGCTACGGAGATGGGCGACGAGCTGGTCGATGCCCTCGCGCGGACCGGCCAGAAAGAGGTTGATGCCCTCGGGACTCAGCAGAATCGTTCCCTTCAGGTGCTGCGACGCACACAACGCCCGCAGTTCCGCACGCCGCTCAGGCAGCCGGTCGAACTGCGCGAACCGGTAGGCGGCGATGTTCACGACGGGCTCGAGCATTCGATCGTCCACCGGCGGGGATTGGGTGGCCGACGTGCGGGCCACACCACCAATCGTAGCGAACGCACTCGAGCGGCATCCGCCAGGAAGCCCCGAGCGCCAGCGAGGGGATCAACCGCAGCGAACCATCACGCCCGTTCCCATCGCCAACCCCATCCGCTCGCTTCCGCTCGGGGCTTTTTGAACGGGAGGATGCGTCAGGCGCGATGCGTGCGGCGCCGCCAGAGAAGCACGACCCCGGCGACCGCGGCAAACACCCCAACCGACGGCTCCGGCACGGCCGCCACGTTGCCTGCGGGCGGATTGTATGCCCCCGCGTCGAACAGGCCGTTGGAGAGGAAACTGGCGGCGTCGAGAATGTCCACCACTCCGTCGTAGGTGAAGTCGCCCTCATTCCAACTCGCCGGGCTGCCGGAGTCGAACTTGCCGCCGGCGAGGAAGTTGGCCGCGTCGATGATGTCAACCTGCCAGTCGAGATTCGTGTCGCCGGCCGCCGCGAAGGCGAACGCGACCGTACCATCGCCGTTGTCGAGCCAGCCGACCGTCCGGTCGCCACCGCTCGCAGCGGCGACGCTCGACGTGATGCCGCTGGTGCCGTTCCACGTGCCGTCGCCCATTCCGGTGACGATCGCCGCCACCATGTCGCCGGCGGTGAGCCCCGCCGCCACGGTCACCATCCCGCTGCCCACGTCGGTGAGGCCGCCGGCATTGGGGGCGAGGCCGCCCACGGTGGTCTGGAGGTAGGGAGTGAGCGCCACGGTCCCGCCCGCGAGCGGCACGATCCGGCTCGAGGCGAGCGCCGCGCCGTTGGCGAGTTGAAGCCGTCCGCCGACCACGCTCGTGCTGCCCGTGATCGTGTTGGCGGCATCCACCACCAGCGTGCCGTCGCCCGTCTTCGTGAGAGGCGCGGTGCCGGAGAAGAGGGCGTAGCCAGCTTGGGCCTGCGTCTGCGTACCGCTGGCCACGTTCACGGTCGTCCCCGGCGGGGCAGAGGGCAGGCCGGCGACGCGGAAGCCATACCAGGCATACGAGGTGGCGCCGGCACCGGAGTAGACGTTGCGATAGGCGGCGCCGGAGGCGCCTTCGTTGTATCGCCACGAGCCGCCGCGATAGATCGGCAGCTGGTTGCCGAACGACGTCCTGGTGCCCTCAGTCCAGTTGTAGACCAACCCGTCCAAGTCATAGAGGCCGTAGTAACTCTTGGCCGCGGCGTAGGCACCGACGTTCGTGAGATAGTCGACCGAGGTGCTGAAGGTCGATCCCGTGGTGGCCATCGTGGACGCCAACGTTCCTGCCGACTGGCCGTCGGTGCCGGCCCCGATGTTCGCGCTGTTGGACGTGCCGGCCGGAGCCACGCTCGACGGGGCCGTGTCGCTCTGCGTGCCGTACTGCCAGTAGCCGCCGGTGCCACTCTTTGTGGGATCGTAGTAGGCCGCCTTGTAGTATTCGTCTTCGCTCGGCAGGAAGACCGTGGCCCCATTCGCCCGCGCCGGTGGCGTGGCGAACGAGTTGCCGGTGAACACCGCCATGTCATACACGCCGCTCTCGGTGCTGCCTGAGCCCTGGCCGTTGGCGAGCCAGTTCACGAACCGGGCACCGGAGGTCCAGTTGATCCAGATGGCGGGAGCGTTTTCCTGACCGGCTGTAACGCTGTACTTCGCGCCGCTTCCCGCAGCCAGATTGCGGTCGATGCCGCCGGTGTAGGCGAGACCGGCGGGATTCGCGCTCGCGTCCGACATCTTCGTGGTGTAGACCCTCAGCGTGTTGCTCCCCGCGGGATCAACCGCGTTGAGAAACTGCACGTACTGCGTGTTGGTGACGTCGTACTTCGAGATCTGGTAGGTGTAGCCGACGGAGCCGTAGCCGGTGGTGGAGTCGGGAACCGCGCCCTTGGTCATCACGAGCGTGTCGGGGGCGTTGCCCGGGTTGCCGACGGTCGCCCAGTCGAACGTCACTTGGGCCGTCACCGGCCGGCCGGCCAACACTGCCACCAGCATGGCGGCCGCTAGCCGATGCACGACGCCAACGTTTCGCTTGCTCATGTCAGGCATGCTCCTCTGAAAATCGCGTCACTGCCTCGCCGTCACTCGTCTTCCTTCACCTCGACGCCCACCTTGGCGAGCGCCTCGATGAGCTTCGCTTCCTGGGCGCCTACAAAGGCCGCCGCCACTTTGCCCTCCCGGTCGATGAGATAGAGCGTCGGCAAACCCGGCACGTTGTACTTCTGCCCGGCCACGCTCTCCGTGGAGCCCTTCTCCGCCAGATCGATCGCGAACGTGAAGTTGTATTTCGTGCCGCGGTTGGCGGCGACCCACTCGGCGAACGAGTCCTTGTCATCGTAGACATTGAGGCTCAGCACTTCGACGTTTTGGTCCTTCACCTTCTGATAGAGCTTTTCCAGCCCCGGCATCGACGACAAGCACGGACCGCACCAGGTGGCCCAGAAGTCGAGGATCACGACCTTGCCCTTGAAGTCGGCAAGGCTGAGGGGCTTGCCTTCGGGGGTCTCAACGGTGAAGGCCGGGGCGGTCGTGCCCGGCTCCAGCATCGGCCGCACCTCGACCGGCTTCTGGAGCGACGCCACGTCGCTGCCGGGGGGATCGATGGGCGTGATCGTGAGTTCGGCCCCGCTGATCGAGGGCCGGGCCACATACCACTGGCCGTCGATCCGGAAGGGATCGG
>JBBAVQ010000188.1:0-6378 GCA_040397625.1 Pirellulales bacterium
ATTTCTGATTCATGAAGACCCGTGCCGCGATCCTGGTCGAGCAGAAGAAGCCCCTCGTGATCGAGGAGGTGGAGATGCCCCCGCTCAAGCTCGGGCAGGTGCTCGTCAAGGTGCTCGCCAGCGGGATCTGCGGGTCGCAGATCGGCGAGATCAACGGGGTGAAGGGGCCGGATCGATTTCTACCCCACCTGCTCGGCCACGAGGGTTGCGGTACCGTGCTCGAGGTCGGGGAGGGCGTCCGCACCGTGAAGCCCGGCGACCGCGTCGTGCTCCACTGGCGGAAGGGGGCGGGACTCGAGTCGGTCACGCCCACCTACGGCTCGCGGCTCGGCACGGTGAACGCCGGCTGGGTGACGACGTTCAACGAGCACGCGATCGTGTCGGAGAACCGCGTGACCGCCGTGCCGGCCGACTTCGACGTCGAGGCTGCGGCTCTCTTCGGCTGCGCGATCACCACCGCCTTCGGCGTCGTCAACGCCAACGCGCAGGTCGCGATCGGCCAGTCGGTGGCCGTGTTCGGGGCGGGGGGCATCGGCCTCTCGATCGTGCAGGGGGCGGCCCTTGCCGGCGCTCATCCCATCATCGCCATCGATCTCGTCGATGCCCGGCTCGACCTGGCCCGCACGCTCGGGGCCACCCACACGATCAACTCCCGGTCGGCCGACGTGGCTGCGGCGATCGGGTCGATCGTCGGTGGCGATGGCGTGGACGTGGCGATCGACAACACCGGCAACGTGGACGTGATCGCACTGGCGAGCCGGTTGACGAGCGGCCGCGGTCGGACGGTGCTCGTGGGCGTGCCACCGAAGGGGGCGACCGCTGCGATCTCGACCCTGCCGCTCCACTTCGAGAAGCGGCTCGTCGGTTCGCACGGCGGGGAAAGCCGGCCCGACATCGACATCCCACGCTACGTCCGGCTCGTCCAGGACGGTCGGCTCTCGCTCGCGGGCGTGGTGGGGCGTCGCTACGGCCTCGACGAGGTCAACGAGGCGATCGACGACATGACGAGCGGCCGACTTGCGGGTCGCGCGATCGTGCGACTCGCTGACGCCTGACCAGCCTTCTTCCCGTACGGAGCGAGTCGATGGCCGAGGCTGGCGGAGTGCTCGTGGTGGGGGCCGACGGCATGATCGGTGCGGCGGTCGCTGCGCGGCTCGAGGCCACCGGCCACGACGTGATCCGCACCAGCCGCCGCAGTTCGCCCGACACGCTGCCGCTCGACCTCGCGGCCGATCCGGGGTCGTGGCGGCTTCCCCGCGGAGTCGCCGCCGCGGTGCTCTGTGCCGCCGTCACGTCAACGCAGGCCTGCCGGTCGCGGCCCGATGAGGCCCGCCGCGTGAACGTGGAAGCGCCGGTCGAACTGGGCCGGAGGCTCGCCGCCGCCGGGGGTCGGATCGTGTTTCTGTCGACGAACATGGTGTTCGATGGAACGGTGCCGTTCACGCCGGCCTCGGCCCCACGCTGCCCGCAGACGGCCTACGGCCGCATGAAAGCTGAGGCGGAGGAGCGTCTGCTTTCCTTCGGCGACGCTGTAAGCGTGATCCGGCTCACGAAGGTGGTGGGCCGCACGCTGCCGGTGATCGAGGGGTGGCGGGCGACCCTGGGCCGTGGAGAAACGGTACGGCCATTCTCCGACCTGCCGATGGCTCCGGTGACGCTCGACTTGGCGGCGGCGGTGATCGCGGCGGCTGCTTGCGAGACGCTTGGCCCGATACTCCAGGTCTCCGCCGGGGCCGATCTGGCCTACGCCGACGTGGCGGCCCGCCTGGCTGCCCGCTGGGGTTTTGCTCCGGAACTCGTGCAGCCGGAAACGGTGGCCGACTCAGGCACCCGCCTGGAACACGTGCCCGCCCACACCACGCTCGATGCGTCCGCCGTGCGGGATAGACTCGGGCTCGAGCCGCCCGATCCCTGGGCGGCGATCGACGAGGTGGCCTGATGGCAGCGACGGTGGCGGGTGAGGCGGCGTGCGGCATCTGCGGCGACGGCACGCTCGGGGAGATGGCCGACTACCGCGTGCTCCGTCGGGTGACGTCCGACTGTCGGGCCTGGCCCGCGGGTGGCCGGCTTGGCGTGTGCCGCGCCTGTGGTGCTGTCCAGAAGCCGGCCGACGACGCGTTTCTGGCCGACATCGACGCCATCTACAAGTCCTACACGATCTACCATCAGGCGGCGGGTGCCGAGCAGGCGGTATTCGAGCAGTCGTCGGGGCTGCCCGCGTCGCGGTCGGTGCGGCTCCTGGAGACCTTTCGCGATCGCGCGGGCCTGAAGTCCACGGGGCGGATGCTCGACGTCGGCTGCGGCAACGGCGCCACGATTCGCGCGTTCGGCCAGGTGGCTCCGGGCTGGACGAAGGCCGGCACCGAGTTCGACGGCAAGTATCGCGCCGAGGTCGAGTCGATCCCGAACACCGAGCCCCTGCACATCGGCTCCGTCGAGGAGGTTCCCGGCACGTTTGATGTGATCACGATGATCCACGTGCTGGAGCACATCGTCGATCCGGTGGACGTGCTCGTCACGCTCCGCGGCAAGCTCGCCCCCGGCGGTCTGTTGCTGATCGAGGTGCCACATCATCCGGCCAACCCTTTCGAGCTGCTGATCGCCGACCACCGCTCGCACTTCACCGCCGATTCACTGGTGCGGGCCCTCTCGGTCGCCGGCTACGAGATCGTGTCGGTGGCGGAAAACTGGATTCCGAAGGAGCTGTCGGTGGTCGCACGGCCCGCAGCAGCGGCTGCGATCGTGCCGTCTGCCGGCGACGTCGCCTCGGCGCGGGAGCGGATCGCCGGCAGCATCGAGTGGCTGAGGCGGACCGCCGACCACCTGCGGCGGCTCGGTGCGGATGGCCCCCTCGGCCTGTTCGGCACCTCGATCGCGGGCACCTGGCTGGCCGCCGAGGCGGGCGACGCAGTCGCCTTCTTCGTGGACGAGGATCCCAATCGCGTGGGCCGCACCTACCTCGGGAAGCCCGTCCACGCGCCGGCCGACGTGCCGGTCGGGAGCCACGTGTTCGTCGGCCTGCCGCCGGCCGTTGCGGCTGGCATCTGCAGCCGCCTGGCCAGGCCCGGCGTCACGTTCCTTCCGCCCGGGTGACATCGTCATGCCTACCGCTCTGCTGGCCGTCGGTGTCTTCGCCGCCGCGTTTCTCGTGCACCTGATCTGGTGGAGGATCGCGCTGCCCCGGCGGCAGACGGCGGCCCTGCTGGCGGTGTTCTTCGGCGTGCTCGTCGCCTGGCTCGCGGTCTCCCACTTCCTGCCGGGCCGCTGGTTCACCGCGTCGGACCGCTGGCAGGCGATCCACGTCGCCGTCTTCCACACCGCCTGCGCGCTGGCGTACATCGTCGCCTACTCGGCCCTCGAGCATCGCAGCCCGAGTATGACGCTGCTCGTGGCGGTGGCCGACTCGGGGGCCGCCGGCTGCTCGCCCGAGGAGCTGCGGGGCCTGCTCGCGGGAGCGAGCCCCGTCGAGGTTCGACTCGATGCGATGGTGCACGAGGGCATGGTGACCCGCGACGGCGATGGCTACCGGCTCGCCCCGAAGGGCATGGCCTGGGCGACCGTGCTCTCGAACTGGCGGCGGCTGCTCGGCATGCCGCCAGGAGGCTGACCGGCCGCAATGACCATCATCAACACCGCCGACTATCGTCCGCTCGTCGCTCTCGCCCCCGTGCTCGGCCTGGCCGTGTACTGCGTCTCGCACGTCATCACGGCCCGGATTATTCGCGGCCGCAGTCCCTATCCCGCGCTCGCGATCGGGGCCAGCGCCGGCCTCGCGGTCACGATCGCGATCACGCTCGCCGCCTGCTCGCGAGGCGGGGCGTCGTTCATCGACACGCTCGCCCTGGTCGGGCTCAACACGGTCGCCTCGCTCGCGTTCGCGTTCGGCTACTTCAACTTCGTGAATCTCACGGTGGCGTCCCTGCGGATTCGGATCCTCGAGGAACTGGCCGACGCGGGGGGGTGGCTGCCCCGGGCGGCCCTCCTCGACCGCTACGGCACGGCGAGCGTGGCCGACCTGCGGCTCGAGCGGCTGGTGGGCGGCGGCCACCTCGTGGAGCGGAACGGGCGGCTGCACACGGGGCGTTTGCAATTCCTCGTTGTGGCACGCATCTTCGATGGCCTTCGCTGGCTGATCTTCGGCCCGGCGTATGCTGCCTCGCTGCGCCGGCCGCCACGCCCGGCGACCGAGATCCCACCTCATCACGACGACGTGACGACGACATGAAGGCGATGCCCCCCGAACTCGCGCACGACTGCGATCTGTCGCTGTTCGTCGCCTGCTACAACGAGGAGGACGGCATCATCCCGACCCTCGACACCGTGGTGGCGGCCGCGACCGAGGTGGGGATCAGCTACGACATCGTGATCATGGACGACTGTTCGAAGGACCGGTCAGTCGAACTGGTCGTCGAGTATCTCCGCACCCACCCCGACCTGCCGATCACGCTCTACGTCAACGAGGTCAATCAGGGCGTGGGGGCGAACTACGCCGAGGCGGCGTTTCGCTGCCGCGGCAAGTATTACCGGATGATCTGCGGCGACAACGTCGAGTCGAAGGAGACGCTCGTCACGATCTTTCGGCGGGTCGGTGAGGCCGACATGATCATTCCGTATCCGGCCGACACCACCTTTCGCGGCCCGTTTCGCCGGGGCGTCTCCCGGAGCTTCACGCTGCTCGTCAACCTGCTGAGCGGCTACCGGATCCGCTACTACAACGGCCTGGCGGTTCACTACCGCTACAACGTCATGCGGTGGCACTCCAATTCGCACGGCTTCGGCTTCCAGGCCGACCTGATCACGAGGCTGCTCGACCTCAAGGCGACCTACGTCGAAGTGCCCGTCTATCCCAACGAACGGGCCGGCGGCGAAACGAAGGCGTTCAAGTTTCGCAACCTCTGCTCGGTGGGCCACACGCTCCTGGAAATCTGGCTGCGGCGGCTCGGCAAGCTCGTCTATCCCGAGGCCACCCGCCGGCCGCTGAGCGAACTGCGGGTCTACCGGGCCGGCGATCTGGGGCACGGCGTCGCCAAGACGATCACCGACACGAGTTCGTCCGACCCCACGCCGGCCTCTTGAGGCGGGCTGCCTCCCGCCTCCCTGCCATGGCCACCACCGATTTTCTCGTCGTCGGCGGCGGCATCATCGGGATCGCGATTGCCCGTGAACTCAGGCGACGGCATCCCGATCTTTCGGTGACGGTTCTCGAGAAAGAGCCCGCCTGCGGCAGGCATGCCAGCGGCCGCAACTCGGGCGTGCTCCACGCCGGCTTCTATTACACGGCCGACTCGCTCAAGGCCCGGTTCACCCGCGATGGCAACCGGGCGCTGGCTGCCTACTGCGATGCGAAGGGGCTGCCGATCAACCGCTGCGGCAAGCTCGTGGTGGCCCGCACCGCCGCCGACCACCCGCAGATGGACGAGCTGCTCCGCCGCGGCGCCGCCAACGGCGTCGTGCTCGAGAGCATCAGTGAGGCGGAGGCGAGGCGGATCGAACCGCGGGTGAAGACCTGCGAGCGGGCGATCTGGTCGCCGGCCACGGCGACGGCCGATCCCGGTGCGGTGCTCGCGGCGATGCGGGAGGACGCGGAGCAGGAGGGAATCGCCTTCGCCCTCACCGACGGCTTCCGCCGCCGCCACGGCGACGAGGTGGAGTCGGCACGCACGACCTGGCGGGCCGGCTACGTGGTCAACGCTGCAGGCCTGCACGCCGACCGCATCGCGCGGCAGTACGGCTTCTCCGAGCGGTACCGGATCCTGCCTTTCAAGGGCCTCTACCTCTACGGCGACGACGCGGGCGGGCACTTCAACACCAACATCTATCCGGTGCCCGACCTGCGAAACCCGTTCCTCGGCGTTCACTTCACGGTGACGGTGGACGGCCACGCCAAGATCGGCCCCACCGCGATCCCGGCCTTCTGGCGTGAGCAGTACGCGGGTCTCTCGGGCTTCGACGCCCGCGACCTCGCCGAGATCGCGGCGCTGCAGTGCGGCCTGCTCCTCTCGGCGGGCTTCGAGTTTCGGCGGCTCGCCGTCGAGGAACTCCGCAAGTATCGGCGGCGGCACCTGGTGGCGTTGGCCGGCGAGCTCGCCACCGACGTGCGGCCGGAGCACTGGCGGCGGTGGGGCAGGGCGGGGATCCGGGCCCAGCTGCTCGACATCCGTACGCGGAAGCTGGAAATGGATTTCGTGATCGAGGGCGATGCCCGCTCGATGCACGTGCTCAACGCCGTCTCGCCGGGGTGGACCTGCTCGCTCCCGTTTGCATCCTTCGTGGTCGATGCGATCGAACGCCAGCGGTCGTGAGCCTACCCCGTTGCTGGACGTTCGTCTCGTCATCAGGAAGCCCAATCGCGTGAGCGATGGGGGCCTGTCCGCCGCA
>JBBAVQ010000189.1:0-3948 GCA_040397625.1 Pirellulales bacterium
GAGTCGAGGGTCGGGTGCCCTTCAAGGGGCCCATGAGCGTGTTCGTCTACCAGCTTGTCGGCGGCCTCCGGGCCGGGATGGGCTATTGCGGCACGCGGACCATCGACGAACTTCGGACCGAGTCGCAGTTCATCCAGGTAACCGCCGCCAGCGTCCGCGAGAGCCATCCCCATGACATTGTCATCACCCAGGAAGCCCCGAACTACACCGCGGAGCACGCGAAGCCGGAGTGAGGCGGCTGCGGGGCTGGCGATTGCCCTGCTCTGCAGCGCGGCCGTGATGGCCGAGGAGTGGCGGACATTCCTTCGGGAGCCGGCGGCCCTGTTCTGCACGCTGGCGCCCGTGATCGCCGACGTCGATGCCGAAACGGTGGCCACGGCCCCAGCCCCCGCCGCCGAGCCGACGATCGCCCCGGAACCGGCCGTGCTCGCCGAGGTTGACGAGGCGGCGCCCGCCGTTGCGGTCGATGCCATCGAAGAGGAGCCCCTGATCGAACTGGTCGCCGACGATGGGGACGGCGAGAAGGCCCGCAAGGAACCGTGCGCCGAAGAGAGCCGCGACTGCCGCGAGGCGCTTCAGCGGCTTCGCGACGACCGGCTTGCGGGGATCGAACTCGACATTCGCGTCGGCGGCCGTCCCGGCAATGACTATCCCTGCGAGTGCCGGCTCGAGGGTGAAACGTTCGAGCCGCGGCGGTTCGCCACGACGTTGTTCACTTGGAAGGCTGCCGGCTACTGTCACAAGCCGCTCTATTTCGAGGACTGGCAGCTCGAGCGGTATGGCCACTCGCATGGCCCGCTGGCCGATCCCTTCTTCTCGGCCGCCCACTTCTTCACCACGCTCCCCGTGCTGCCCTACAAGATGGGCGTGGAACTGCCGTGGGAGTGCGTCTATCCGCTCGGGTACTACCGCCCCGGCGACTGCGCCCCGTGGACCGTGCCGGCGATCCCGATCAGCCTTCGCGGCATGGCCGTCGAGGCTGCCACGGTCACGGGGCTGGTGTTCCTGTTCCCGTAATGGGGACCGGTTAGTTCGGCACAGGTTGGAAACCTGTGCTACGGCGTCAGCGCTTCGTGAGTGACGCGATGTAGGCGTAGCGCTTCGCCACCGATTCGAACGTGATGTCGGCCCGGCCCGATGTGCCCAGTGCGGCCAGGGCGTCGTGCACCTCCGGACGGTAGTGCACGTGGAACAGAGAGAGCCACCTCTTCAGCCCCGCGGCGAACAGACCAGGCAACTCCTTCTGGTCCCAGAAGTCCACGATCACCAGGTGGCCGCCCGTCTTCAGGTTGGCCATCGCCGCCTCGATCGCCCCCGGCCAGGTGGGCACCATCGAGAGGCAGTACGAGAAGAAGATCGTGTCGAAGGGCTCGTCGCGGCCGAACATCGACTTCGCGTCGAGGGATTCCGCGAGCCCCTGCCGAAGCCGGATCCGCTCGTGGCCCGCCGCGGGCACGCCGGCGCGGGCGATGCTTGCCTCCGCCGTGTCGAGCATCTCCTGGGAGGCGTCGAGGCCGCAGAGCAGGCCGGGCTCGGGGCGTCGGGCGAGCTTGATCAGGTTGCGGGCCGTGCCACAGCCCACCTCGAGCGTGGCCGTGCTCGGGTTGGTGACCACCTTCGCCAGCATCCGGTCGCGACCGAGGAGGTAATACGCCCGCGTCACGTCGTAGACGTGCCGCGTGAGCCGGTACATCCGGTCCATCGCCACGGCCTGATCGGCGGCCACGGGCTCCGTCATGACGCGGCCGGTTCCACGAGCTCGTAGAGGTGGAACATGCCGTAGATCGCGGAGCGATCCTGGGCGCTGAGGGCTCGCGCCTCGGCCGCGTGCGATCGGAAACGGTCCATCGTGGCGGGCGTGAGCGCCTTCTCGATGGGCGAGAGCTCGCCCGCCGTGCGAAAGATCACGCGGGTCCCGGCCGCGCCCACCTTGGAGATTTCCGTCCAGAGTTCGTCGATCACGGGCGGCGGCATCCAGTCCTGGCTGTCGAGAAGGATGAACGAGTTGAGGCTGCCCCGCTTCTCGTGGCGAATCTGGTCGGCAAGCGACGCGATGTGCGTTTCCACGCAGCCGACTGCCGACTTGATCGTTTCGTAGTTCTCCCGCTTGAGGTAGTCGGGAAGCGCCTTGCGGCCCGCGTGGTCATAGCGGCGGCCGAAGGCCTGCCAGGCGAAGTAGTTGTCGTCGAGCGGAAACCCGCAGGCGAGCCGCCGCAGCCGTTGCTTGTACATGTCGAATAGCCGGCTGCCGTCGCCGTCGTGCTCCTCGAGCATGGCGGCGTGCTGGCTCGGCGGGATGCCGAGGCTGTAGACGGCGACCGGCTGGCGGCCCATCCAGCGGACGATCCGGTTGTCGAACAGCGACGAATACTCCTCGTCGAAGATCCGCTCCTGCTCGGCGATGGTCTTTGCGGTGAGGAGGTGGCTGGGGTCGCGGCCCATGCGGCGGGCCAGTCCATGCACCACGCGGAAGAACTGGCCGAGCTTCGCCTTCTCGTAGAAGCCGGTCTTGAAGTAGTTGATTCGCTTGGGCCCCACCGCCTTGCCGGGCCAGTCGGTCGTTTCCCAGAAGGCCCGCGTGTCGGGGTCGAGGGCGTCACGCAAATAGCGGTTGTAGTTGGCGACGTTGTCGGGATGCCGGCCGTAGCCGAAGAAGTTGTAGAAGGTGTCGTAGTCCGGGAGCCGCTCCAGGGCCTTGAGCTTGAGCCGGGTCAGCGCCATGTGGTTGGCGTTGAGATCGATCGCCACGATCCGCTTCGGGCGGTGAATCAGATAGTTGAGGACATTACAGCCGCCGCTCGAGATCGTGAGGATGCTCGAGTCTGGACCCATCCGCAGCGCCTGGGCGTCGACCCGCGGATCCTCCCAGATCTGGTTGTAGACAAACCCGCGAAACCAGAGCGTGAACATCCGCTCCAGCATGCCCCGCTTGCTGGCGAACTTGTTGTGGTGGACCGCCTTGCGGAGGCGGTGGGTGTTGGTGTGCCCGGCGCGGGCTGTGGTCGTCATGGCGGGGAACATCCTGCGGGGCTTTTCCGGCCCGGAACCGGCCAGACCGAGAATGTAGCCGACCGCGGCCACCGCCGTCGATGCCGCGAAAACCGTCTACGGCGTGCCCGCCGCCGGCGGCTGGTCCGGGGCCGGGGCCACGGCGTCGATCCGCTCCACGAGCCGGCCGACCGTGGTCCGCAGTTCGGCCCCCAGGGCGAGGATGGCCTGTTCGGTGGCCGCCAGCTGGCCGCGGGACTTCGCCAGTTCCGCAGCGAACGAACTCGCCATCAGAGTGGCTTCTTCGGCGTCGCGATCCCACGAGTTCTTGTCGTCGGCGAGCCGGCGGCCCCGCTCCTTCGTGACGTTCGTTTCGTCGGCGATGTCGGCCTTCGACTTCCGGAGTCGCTCCGCCGACGCCTCGAGCGAGCGGATTTCCCGATTCAGGACCGCTGACAAGACGGCCGCGCCGTCCACGAGGATCGCTTCGTCGGCTCCGGATTGGCTGAAGATGCTCGACCCGTGGATCTGCGTGCCTGGGTCGCTCAGGGTGTGTCGACGATAGACCTCTTCGATGGCCGCCTTGCCGCCGTCCGCGAGCGCGAAGGCGGTCTGGAGGTCGAACTCGGCCACCGTGTCGGGTTCGTAGGTCAACGGGGACTCCACGTCGTCTCCCGCCTCTGCCACGGTGGTCGCCTCTTTGAACCTCACGACGGCCCAGTAGCTTCCCGCCAGTTCGGTTCCGTCGTCGAGCCGTTGCCGAATCTGACTCCATTCGTCCTGTGCGATCGCCCTGCTCTGCGACTCGGCCTGGTCGGCCTGATCGAGCGAGGTGCGTTGTCGGTCGCGTTCGTCGAGCATCTTCTCGATCTCGTCGATCGAGAGTGTGTCGATGGACTCCCCGGGAGAGGCGGCCCAACGGTCTGGCGGCAGAGACTCGTACACGGTGACCCCGGACTC
>JBBAVQ010000189.1:4048-6322 GCA_040397625.1 Pirellulales bacterium
CGTGCGGCGGTTTGCAGGACCGTCAGAACGAAGCACTTCGAATCCTTGTCGGTCTCGGACGACGCCACACGGAATGCACCCAGGTAGCGACCGCCAGTCTTGAACCGCTTGTTCTCGAAGACGTAGACGGTGGCTCCGGGATCGAGCGGCGGCGTATCGGGCGTCGCTGCAGCCGCCGCTGCCGGCGCCGCCGCGGGGGCCGCCGCCGGTGCCGCGGCATCGGCCCCTTCGGCAGGCGGCGCTGCTGCATCGACGAACGGAATCCTGATCGTCCCGTTGGCCCCATCCTCCTTGGGCGGCTCGAACGACGCATTCGTCCAGGAACGGTCACTCCAGGAGTTGACGCGGTCGAGGGCCCGTCGCCAGCGTTCCTGCTGCTCGGTCAGCGCGGTGATCGACATCGAGTCAGGACCATCGCCAAGAATCGGCTTGAGCCTGCCGCCGTTCGACGGATCGGGCGCGAGGGCGTCTCGGACCTTGGCGAGTTCGATCTGCTTCTTTCCGACCGCCGCCACCTGCTTCGACTCGTAGGCGGCGAACCGCGAGGCCAGGTAGAGGTAGCCCGTGGCCGCGAGGAGGACGAGGATCGCCGCGATCAGCGTGCCCAAACTCCACCGCCGGTGGCCGACGCCGAAGGTGACGAGCCCCGTGAGCAGCACGAGGGCGATCAGGCCGAGGGCGATCGGGCCGAGCAGTTCGTATGTCATGGTGGTCCTGGCCGCCCGGGGCGATCACGGCCTGCCCCACCGGCACAATCGTCACTCTCGAAGTATATCGCTCCCCACGGGCATGCCGCCCTTGGCTATTCGTGCGGGCAGTGGAGCGATCTTGAGTCGCCCCGGTCGCCACGGTGCATCCTGTCGACGCGACGTCGCCGGCGTGTCGCCCCGCGGCGACACGGGAATGCCGGCCATGGCGGCGAAACAGGGGCAAAACGCGGGTGAAAACGCCGTTCGACGGGTTGCGGGCCGGCGGCGGTGCGGTTGGCATCGGATCTGCATGAGGGTTTCCCAGCCGTGTCGCTTCCAGGCTGCCGCAAGGCGGCGGGCACGGCCTCCATCCGACCCCCCGGGGATCCCATGCGCCACTCCGCCAACGACAGCCACGACCCGCGCCGCAAGCCGATCGGCCCCGCCCGGCCCCGCGCCCCCCGTCGGATCACCGCCGTGATCGACGATCCGATCCGGCTCTACCTGCTCCAGATGGGCGGCATCCCCCTGCTCAACCGCGAGACGGAAGTGGCCCATGCCCGCGAGATCGAGATCTGGCGGCGGCGGTTTCGCCGCACGCTGCTCGCCAACGACTTCGTGCTCTCGGGCGCGGTGCAGCTGCTCGAACGGGTGCAGGCGGGCACGCTGCGGCTCGACCGCACGATCGAGGTTTCGGTCACCAACACCCGTGAGAAGAAGCGGCTGCTCAAGCGGCTTGGGCCCAACCTGATCACGCTGAAGCGGATCGAGCACGAGAAGGGCCGGCTGTTTCGGATCGCGATGTCGCGGAGCAACCCGCTCGACGTCCGGCGGGCCGCCTGGCGGAGGCTCGTGCGGCAGCGAAACAAGGCCGTGCGCCTGGTAGAGGAGATGCACCTGCGGATCCAGCGGCTCTATCCGCTGCTGCGACAGCTGCAGGGAATGGCGACGCGGTACGAGTCGATCCGCGACCAGCTCCGGTCGCACCAGTCGTCGATCGAATCGGCGACGCGTGCGCGGCTCGTCTCGGAGCAGCGCCGAATCCTGCTGACAACCCGCGAGAGTCGCCGCACCCTCGAGCGCCGGCTGACCACGCTGGAGGACCTCCAGCAGCGGTACGACGCCGCCAAGCGGGATCTCGCCGCCGGCAACCTGCGGCTCGTGATCTCGATCGCCAAACGGTACCGCAATCGCGGCCTCACCTTCCTCGACCTGATTCAGGAGGGCAACTCAGGCCTGATGCGGGCCGTGGACAAGTTCGAGCACGCCCGCGGATTCAAGTTCTCGACCTACGCCACCTGGTGGATCAGGCAGGCGATCACGCGGGCGATCGCCGACCAGAGCCGCACGATTCGCGTGCCGGTGCACATGGTCGACGCGATGACGCGGATGCGGAACCTGCAGCGCGACTTCCTCCAGGCGAACGGCCGCAACGCGACGGTCGAGGAGCTGGCTGTGCTCTCCGAACTCACGGTCGAGGAGGCCGAGTGCATCTGCCGGATGTCGAGGAAGCCGGTCTCGCTCGATCAGCCGCTCGGCGAGTCGGAAGAGGGATCGGTGGGCGACTTCGTCAGCGACCGCCGGG
>JBBAVQ010000190.1:0-6318 GCA_040397625.1 Pirellulales bacterium
CCCAACGCCGTGAGGCGTGGGGCGAACCGCCACGAGACGCCGCCTCTAGCCGCAGGCTGCCTTACGGCGTCAGGCGTTCGGACGCTGTCCTGGCCGGCGTGAAAACGTCCGGCCGGGACGGCGTCATTCCGTTGCCCGCCGGCCGACGAGCGCCCCCAGCGCGGGCCCGGCGGCCATCGTGGTGATCACGCACATGAGCACGCAGGCGACGAACAGCCTGAGGTCGATGAGCCCGGCATCGCGGGCGGCCGCCGCCATCACGATGCCGAGGATCCCGCGGGCATTGAGGCCGCAGCCCACCGCGAGAGCCTGCCGGTCGTCCATGCCGGCGATCTTGCCGCCGAGGTAAACGCCCGAAATCTTCCCGAGGAATGCGACAGCCGTGATCAGCGCGACGAGCCACGGGTCGAAGCCCTCGACGAAGTCGGCGGAGATCGCCATCGACACGAAGAAGATCGGCGTGAACGCGGCGTAGGAGAAGTCGCCGATGATCGTGAACGGCTCTGGCTGCCTCTCGTAGACGCCCGCCAGGGCGATGCCCATCACGAACGCGCCGAGAAACGAGTGTAGGCCGAGGTGCTCCGAGCCGGCCGCGGACACGAGGGCCAGGGCGAGGATGCAGGAGATCGAGCCGGCCGGGTAGGGAAGCCGCTCGTGTGCCCAGCGCAGCAGCGGCGGCAGTAGGTAGCGGCCGGCCAGTACGACTCCGCCCAGAAACACCGCCACGGCGCCGAGCACCGCCAGGCCCGTGCCCTCGCCCGAGGCCTGTGGCCCGAACTCGGCGAGGATCACGGCGAACAGGCCCCAGCCGACGAGGTCGTCGACGAGCGTGGCCGACATGATCGTGCGGCCGATGTCGCTCTTGAAGAGCCCCATGTCCATCAGGATCCGGGCGATCACGGGGTTGGCCGAAAGCGAGAGGATCGACCCCATGAAGAGCGCCGTCGCGAACTGGTCCTTCGAGGTCACGCCGATCACGCTCGGGAACAGGTAGCACATCACGAATCCGAGCACGAGCGGCACGAACGTGCCGACGCTGCCGACGAGGAGCGCCTTGCGGCCGCTGCGGCGGAGTTCGTTGAGACTGATGTCGAGCCCGATCGTGACGATGAAAAACAGCATCCCGACCCGGGCGATCGCCCCCCGCGCCGACGCGACCGGCCCCGTCGGAGGAAAGAGCCAGGCGAAGAGGTCCGGCGCCAGGCGGCCGAGCATGGTGGGGCCGAGCACGAGGCCGCCGGCGATCTCGCCGACCACGGCGGGGATGCCGAGTCGCCGGGCGAGGGAGCCCAAGGCGACGGCCGTGGCGAGCATGGCGGCCACATGCAGCGACAACACGGTCCAATCGGTCTGAGTCATGTCGCGGCTCGATGCCCGGCGGCGTGTGCGGAAATGGCCGATGAACGATACTTGCTCGAGCGGTCTTTTGCCATGCGGAGCCGGGAGATGTGAGTGTGGGAGGCAGACGATGCTGGTGAGCATTTTCAACGACGTGATCGGCCCGGTGATGCGGGGGCCGTCGAGTTCGCACTGCGCGGCCGCCCTGCGGATCGGGCGGCTCGCCCGCGACCTCGTCGGCGGCACGCCCGACGACGTGCTCGTGGAGTTCGACCGGGGCGGATCGCTGCCCACCACGCATGAGTCGCAGGGGTCCGACATGGGGCTTTTTGGTGGCCTGCTCGGCTGGGATGCGGCCGACCCGCGGCTGCCCGGGTCCGGTGCGGCGCTTCGCGACGCCGGCACGCGGGTGCGGATCGAGACGGTGGACGTCGGCGACCCGCATCCCAACACCTACCGGCTCACGCTCACCCGCGACGGGCAGTCGCACACCGTCCGCGCGATCTCCACCGGGGGCGGGATGATCGAGGTGATCGACATCGACGGCTGGAGCCTGTCGCTGCACGGCGACTACCACGAGACGCTCGTCGTGGCCGGTTCCCGGCAGAAGGCCGCCGACCTCGTGGCCAGGATCGAATCGCTCGCGGGTGTCACGATCGACCACGCGACCATCGTCGATTCGGCCGCCGGAAATCTCGTGCGCATCCAGTCGCAGGCACCGCTGCCGCCCGTTGCCGTCGCCGCGATCGAAGCCGGTGATCCGGCGGCCCGCATGCACGCGCTCGCCCCGGTGCTACCGGTACGGTCGCGCCGCGGCGCGAGCGTGCCATTTTCGTCGGCTGCCGCTCTCCTCGCCGACGACGCAGGCAGGGAGATTCCGCTCTGGCGGCACGCCCTTGCCTACGAGATGGAACGCGGCGGGTTATCCGAGCGGGAAGTGATCGACCGCATGATCGGGATCGTGCGGCTCTTGCGGGCCTCGATCGCCGAGGGCATCGCCGGCACGACCTACGACGACCGCGTGCTACCGGCCCAGGCTCCGGGCTTTGCGGCGGCGCTCGCTGGCGGCAGGCTCGTCGGTGGCGGTTCGCTCAACCGCATCGTGCTTGCCGTCACGGCGCTGATGGAAGTCAAAAGCTCGATGGGGGTGATCGTGGCGGCGCCGACGGCGGGCGCCTGCGCCGCGCTGCCGGGGGCGGTGATCACGCTCGCCGAGGATCTCGGGCTCGACGAGGAGGCGATGGCCCGGGGCCTGCTCGCCGCGGGGCTCGTGGGCGTGTTCATCTGCACGCCCTGGTCGTTTGCGGCCGAAGTGGGAGGCTGCCAGGCCGAGGGAGGCTCGGCCGCCGCGATGGCGGCCGCCGCCATTGTGACGCTCGCCGAAGGCACGCTGACCCAGTCGCTCACCGCCGCGTCGCTGGCGATGCAGAGCATGATCGGCCTGATCTGCGATCCCGTGGCGAATCGCGTGGAGGTGCCCTGCCTCGGGAAGAACGTGATGGCCGCCGCTAACGCGCTGGCCTGTGCGAACATGGCCCTCGCCGGCTTCGATCAGGTGATCCCGTTCGACGAGGTCGTGGCCACGGCCAAGCGGGTGGCGGAGCAGATGCCGCGGGAACTCCGCTGCACGGCGCTCGGGGGGCTCTCGATCACGCCCACCTCGCTGGCCATCGAGCGGCGACTGGCAGCGCGAACGGCCGCGTGCGGCGGCGGCACGTGCGGCTGCGGCTGAACACGGCGCGCGCTCCGCATCGCCCCGTAGCACAGGTTTTCAACCTGTGCCTGTCCATCGCGGCGGCTCGGGGCTGCCCATGCCCCGTCGCCGGACGCTCGCGTCGGGCATCCTGCCCGACGCTCACTCGATGCCGGCTGCGCTCTCGGCATCCTGCCTTCGCTTGCCGCCAACGCCGGCTCTCGGAGCATGGGCAGCCCCTCGCTGAATCGTCACCTCGTAGCACAGGTTTTCAACCTGTGTGACCACGTAGCAAAGATTTTCAACCTGTGTGTCTTTCCGTAGCACAGGTTTTCAACCTGTGGCTGTAACCACGCCGCTTCGACCGTGTGCAACTCGCAGAACACAGACCCTGCGCCGTCACCGCCGTGGCGTCTGATCGGTGTCGGGCTTGTCGGCTGTCTTGAGATCGGTCTTGGCGTCGAGCGCAGAAGCCACCAGCGACCGCAGCGAGGAGTCCCACCAGTGGTCGAGCGCCGCAGGGAGGGCGGCGAGCGCGGCATCTTCCGAGTCGCAGCCGCGGAGGTCGTGCACGAGCGGCAGCAGGGCGCCTGGGTCATTGAGGCAACTGCCGCCGATCGCACGGGCCTCGTCTTCATCGAGCGAGCGGACGAGCGCTACGCAGCAGCGGTCGAGGCCACAGTCGGCGAGTACGGCGAGGACGGCCTCGCAGTCGGCGTGAAAGGCTGCCGTCGAGAGCCGGGTCTGGCCCTGCCTCGCGAATGCCACAGCCATCGTCTCGATCGGGATCAGGTTGGCGGCGGCAAGGTTGGCAACCGGGCCATAGCGCGTGTTCGCCATCAGCGACGTGATTTCCCAGAGTGCGCCGGTGGAGTCTTTGCCGGCCGCGAGCGTCGCGATCCGCACCAGGGCGCAGGGCCAGCTGTCGCGGCCGCACGACTCGTCGAGCCACCGCCAGGCCTGCGTGCTCGTGGCGAGGGTGAGCATCGACCAGGGGTCGGTCGGGCCGGCGGCGGGCGCCGTCGGGATCACGGGCAGGGGCTGCGAGTCGTCGTCGGCCAGCTGCGCGATGGCGGTCGCAACGCGGGAATCGGCGGTGGCAAAGCCGCCGCGGCCCGCCATCTCGAGAAGGTTGGCGGCGACGGTGCCGATCCGCGGCCGCCACGTGGTGAAGGCTTCGGCGAAGCCTGCGGCGGTGGAGATCCGGCCAGCGGCGTCGAGGAAACCCTCGGCGGCGATGAACTCGACGAGCGATGTGATCGGGGCATCGGCGCGGTAGGCGTCGGCGCCGGCCCGTTCGCGGAGCGCCCCGAGATCGCGGGCGAGCAGGCCCGGCGTCGCGGCCACGTTGACCGTCGATCCATCAGCCGCGTGCATCGAGACGAGCCGCCCCGATGGCCCGTCGAACCTCGCCTCAACGCCACGTTCGGCGATCACGAGCACGGTGTCTTCCCAGCGGACCTGCGATTCCGGCCCATGCACGAGCGACAGGCAGGCGACCGGCTCGATCCTGGCCGTGAGGGCGACGGCCGCCTCGGCATCGCGCGGCCGCGGTTCGAGCGCGGCTGCGACAGTGAACTTGCGAGGGTAGGAGTGGCGGCCGCGGTCGCTCGTTTCAGCGAGGTCGAGGGCCGCGGTGAAACAGCCGCGAACCTTCACGGGCAGCGGCACCTCGAACCGGCCTGCGGCCCGGGCCAGATACCAGCCAACTCCGAGGTCGCTGGCCGCCACGCCGCAGGCGTCGTCGGTGCCCGGGAGGCACGTGAGGAGCACGCCGGAGCGGGTCGAGATCGAGAGTGCGGCGGCGGCCGGTTCGTCGGCATCGCGATGCCAGGTGATTGCGAGGTCGTCGTCGTTGGCGAGCGTGTCGAGCAGCCACGACCGGAATCGTAGCATCACCTCCTCCTCGCGCGAGAGCGGCTGGCCGAGGGGCGGCACGTGTGGATAGGCCGCGAGGTCGAAGATCGCCACCACGCCGGCCACACCATCGGCGTCGGGTTTGGTCTCCTTGAACTTCACGTCGTGGCGAACGAAGCGGCCCGATTCCCGCAGGGCCTCATGCCAGGCGAGACGGTCATGCTCGGTGACCGTGCGGCCGACCTCGATGCCGAGCGTCTCACAGACGACGGCAGCCGACACCCGCGAGGCGGGAGCGACCTCGACCTCCCGGAGCACGGCCGCCGCCGGCAGATCGGCGAAGGCGATCGCGAGCACTGCGCCGTCGTCGCTCTGGGCCACCGACACGTCGCAGCGTGGTCCGGTCGCCTGAGGCTTCTCGATTCCGCGTGCCGCCGCGAAGTGGCCGTGGTCGCGGAGGAACCGGGCGATCGCCGCGCGGACGTCGCGGAGGTGGTGGGGATCAAACGGGGCCGGCTGGCCGCGGCTCCACAGGGCGGGCTCCATGCGGGCCGGCTGGCCGCGGTGGTCGAACCATCGCGTGCCGCTCCAGCCGCTCTCGGTGTCCACTGCGCGGGGCACGGCGTCGGCGGGCGGCCGCTGCGAACGGAGCCACCCGCGGAGGTCGCTGGCGAGGTCGTCGGGCAGGCCCGTGATCTCGATCGCGGCGGCCAGGTGCCGGGTGCCGGGTGCCGCATCGACGACCACGCGGTCGCCGTCGGTGCCGGTTTCAACGGTGGCCGTTGCCTTGGCATCTGGGTAGCCCGCGTGCTGCAGTGCAAGCGTGGTTTTGTCGACGACGGCGGCGAGGTATGCCTTCCGCGTCGTCAGCGGGCTCGTGAGTAGGAGCAAGCCGTTGTCGTTGGCGAGTGACCGCGCGAGGAAATCGGGGGCGGGATCATCAACACCGCGAACGACATACTCGCGCGCAGAGGCGGTTGCCGCCGTGGCGGCGAGGAGAAGGAAGAGGAATCTGCGTGGAGCACCGCGCATCAGTCGCCCGCCTGACAAGTGGAACGCTGGGTCGGCAAGATAGCGGTCTCCAACCAAGCCGCAAACGTCGAAAACCCCGGCTTTTTGTCTGCGTGACGAGCGGTAGTACTGGTTTTCAACCTGTGCCGGAAGTGCCGCAGGTTGAAAACCTGCGCTACGGGGAGCAAGCCGACTGGGCGTGAGGCCGTGGGAGCGGGACGGTTCGGCGTCAGGGAGCGTAACGCCGTAAGGCGTACGGCAGTCGGTCGCTGGTGGCGGCGTCTGGTGGCGGTTCGCCCCACGCCTTACGGCGTTGGGCTTGGACACTGCGTGGCGAGCGGTCGCACAGGTTCTCAACCTGTGCCGGATGGTGCCGCAGATTGAAAACCTGCGCTCCGGGGAACAAGCCGACCAGCCGT
>JBBAVQ010000191.1:0-3133 GCA_040397625.1 Pirellulales bacterium
GCCCAGTCCTCGACCTTCTTGTAGTGGTTCGCCCGGTCCCAGAGCAGCGTCACGGCGATGTTCTTCAGGCCCAGCGTCGCGAACCGCATCGTCTCGCTCGTCGGATCGACCTCCCCGAGGTTGGCCTGCGAGAGCCCGTAGGTAGACCGCAGCCGCGCCAGGAGCCCGCCGGAACTCGTCGAATCGGCCGGCTGGCTGAGCGCCGACAGCGGGACCAGGAGCACCGCGATCGCGACCATCGCGAGGAGCGTGCCGGGCCTGAGCCCCAGCCAGGTCTGCTCAGTTCGGGAACTCCGCTGCGGTGCGGTCATGACGCCACCTCCCGTGCTTTCAGGCAGAACACGCCCGCAATGAAGCAGGCCAGCACGTACCCGAAGGTCTCGGCCCCGTGGGCGGCCAACAGGTCGCCCGGAATGTCGAAGCCGCCGGCGACGAAGTCGCTGGTGCCGAGCGATGCCAGCGATGGAAAGATGCTCGCGGCCAGTCGCATCGGGGCGAGCAGCACCGTGTCGAGCACCTTCATCACCTGCACGGCCGGCGTGGGATCGAGTTCCAGGGTGATGCTCGTCTGCGTGACGATGCGGTAGAGCGATTCGATCGGCCCGCCGCCGGGCACGATCGAGGCGTCGCCCGTCACCTGGCTGGTGAACAGCCTGGCGATGAAGTCGCGAAACTGGCCGACCAGCAGCGTGGACAGCGCCGCCACGAGCGCCACCGGCCCTGACAGGAACGTGCTGAACATCACCCCGAGGGCCGTGCAGATGAGCATCGAATACCAGATGCCGAGGCAGCTCTTGGCGTAGTTCACCGCGAACGAGCCGTCGCCGGACCGGAGGTAGAAGTCGGCCTGCGCCACGCCGTAGTACTGGGCCGGTTCGAGGCACTGCAGCCAGACCTCGATCCGTCCGTCCGACACCAGATCGGCAAACAGGTCGACCTCCCGCAGCGAACCGTCGGCCATCACCGTGTTGATCCGACGGGGGATCAGCAACGAGTCGATGGTGTGCTCGCGGGCGACGATCGGCAGCGACTCGCTCCGGAGGCTGCTGGTCGGATTGCGGACCTGGATCGTGCCGTGGATGCCATCCTCGATGTTGCCTTTGTAGGTGCGGAACACGCGGACGATCATCTCGAGCGGCAGGCCGTCGGGAAACCGCTCCGGCGTGACGCCCTCGAAGGTCCAGATGGCTGCGGCTGCGGTGCCGCCCTCGATGAACTGCCGATACGACCACTCGGCCCCCACGCTGATGCCCTTGATCGCGGGCCGGCCTTCGCGGTCGAGGAACCGAAGCCTGCCGCGGAGCGGCCGCCTGGCCTCCAACAGCCCGAGCGGCGCCCCGACCGCGTAGGTCCGCTCGCCCGACCCGGCCGTGCCGGTCACCGTGATGCGATGGCGGTGGCCATGAGCGGTCTCGGCCACGCCCCCGCCGCGGCCGTCGAGCACCACGCGGTGGCGGTGCCCGCGGTCGAGCGACGTGCGGCCCTCGGCCCCCGAGACGGCCCCCTCGCCGTCAGTCACGTCAAACACGTCGGCTGCATCGAGCACGTGGCCATGGCTCACGCTGCGAACCACGAATGCCCAACCGGCGAGCCCCATGATCGCCAGCAGGCAGGTGCCCACCGTGGCGAACCCGACGATCCGGCCGAGCACGATCTCCGCCGTGCGGACCGGCTTCGTGGTCACCGTCTGGATCGCCCGCGACTTGATATCGGCCGGCAGGCTGAAGACAGCCAGCACGAGTGTCACGAGGCAGACGAGCAGGTTGGTGGCCGCGAGGATGAAGCCCACGTAGAGCCGCCGGGGATCGACGCTGGCCGGATCGAGAAACCAGCCGGCGAACAGCAGGATCAGGGCGAACATCGCCAGCACGACGAGCACATTGCGCCGCAGCGATTCCTGGATGGCGAGGCGAGCCAGGGCCCACACCCGCCGCGGCGACGTGGCCAGGATGTCGGCCAGTCCAGCGAGCACGCCGCGATACACCCGATCGCCTCCGGCCAGCGGACCGTTGCCGACCGCCTGGGCGAGCCATGTGAGCAAGGCCGCCACGAAGGCGGCGACTCCGGCAGCGGCCAGATACTGCAGGACGGCGAGTCCGATCCAGGACGCGAACCTCGGGATTTCCTGTTCCAGGACCATGCGTGCCGCTCACTCCGCCCGCGGGGCGGCCGATTCGGTGCGGCGGGCACGGCGGCCGGGCCGGGCTTCCGTGTCTCGAACCACTTCGAGGAACAGGTCTTCGAGCGTCGTCCTCGGGTTGCCGATGTCGATGTCGGCGGCACCGTGCCGCTCCAGCAGCGCCTTGACCTCGGCCGCCGCCGCCGGCGAAAGCCCGGTGGCCTGAATCTGCGTGACCCCCGTGACCCGGAGGAGATCCTCGACGCGGCCGAGTTCCTTGAGTTCGCCCTGATGCAGCACCGCGATGCGGTCGCAGACGTCCTCGACGTCGGCGAGCAGGTGCGAGCACATGATCACCGTCTTCCCGCGGGCCTTGAGGTCGATGATCAGGTCCTTCATCTCGCGGGTCCCGATCGGATCGAGGCCGCTGGTGGGCTCGTCGAGGATCACGAGTTCCGGATCGTTGATCAGGGCCTGGGCGACGCCGATCCGGCGAGTCATGCCCTTGGAATACTCGCGGAGTTGCCGCTTCCGATCCCGCGTCAGACCCACCATCTCGATCAGGGCCGCCGCCCGCCGCCGCCGCTCCTCCGGATCGAGGCCGAAGAGCCGGCCGTAGAAATCGAGCGTCTCCTCGGCGTCGAGAAACTTGTAGAGATACGACTCCTCGGGAAGGTAGCCGATCCTCTCGTTCTTCGAGACATCGGTGGCGGCGCGACCAAACACCAGCGCCTCACCCGACGTGGGAAAGATCAGGCCCAGGAGCAGTTTCAGCGTCGTGGTCTTCCCCGCGCCGTTGGGGCCAAGCAGGCCGAAGATCTCCCCCCGCCGCACGTCGAGATCCAGTGGCTTGAGCGCGGTCTTCTTGCTGCGGCCCCAGAAATCGCGATAGACCTTCGAGAGGTTGCGGGTCTCGACGACGACATCGGACGCGTCGCGTCGGGATTCCGGTCGGCTCGTCGCCTGGGCCATCTGGGTCACGAACTGGTCCCCTCACAAAAGGTTCGGCGGCCA
>JBBAVQ010000191.1:3233-6304 GCA_040397625.1 Pirellulales bacterium
CAAAAGGTTCGGCGGCCACGCGAACTGCCTGCGGCCACTCACCTTCGGTTGTATCGCATCGCTCGGCGATGTGGAGTGGCCAGCGGAAAAACTGGGGCGCAACGCAGCCGACCGCCTCACCCCGTCACGGTGGCACTCAAAACCCGATCAAAAACCTCTGCCGGAATCCGCTCTTGAGAATGAGTCTCCGGATCTTTAAGATGATGGTGTTATCGCATGTGGCGCTGCTAAAAGTCGTTTTTATCGAGTTATGGCAGATATCACCGCAACTGGACGGGCATGGCGTTCACCGTGCCACTCAAGCCAGGGGCGATTTGGCGGCTTTAGTCTTGTCGAACTCTTGGTCGTCGTGGCCATCGTCGGGACGCTCGTTGGCATGCTGCTACCGGCCGTGCAGGCCGCGCGGGAGTCGGCCCGAGCCGCGGCCTGCGGCAACAAGCTGAGGCAACTGGGAATCGCGATCTCGAGCCATGAAGGTGCTACCCGACGGTTTCCACCGAGCTGCGTCTGGTCAGGCACCAGCACGACCAACGCATCTTCCAACGCGGTGTGGTCGGCGCAGGGAAGACTCCTTCCGTATCTCGAGGAATGCACGATCGGCGCCGAAATCCAGCGACAGCTTTCGATTCCGTACAGCCAGGCAACGCTCTCCACGGGAGAACTCGTCGCGGGCCTGAGGATCCCGGCCCTTCTCTGCCCGTCCGAACCACACGTCCAACACCGGACAAACGCCGACGGAAAGCCGGAGTACGCGCCGCTGAACTACGCCGTCAACCTCGGCACGTGGCTCGTGTTCTCGCCAGCCACACGCAGCGGCGGAGACGGGGCCTTCTTCCCCAACAGCAGACTCTCGCCGGTCTCTGTCTCCGACGGCCTCTCGAAGACGATCGCCATGGCTGAGGTGAAGACCTACGCCCCCTACTTCCGAAACGCAGGACTCGCCGATCCATCGCCACCTGCGACGCCGGAAGCGGTCTGCGGCCTGGGAGGCGAGTTCAAAAACGACCTGCCGACAGCCGGCACCGGCCACACGGAATGGGTGGACGGCCGAAGCCACCAGACCGGCTTCACGGCCACGTTTCCGCCCCAGGCCCACGTCCCCTGCGTGCGGGCTACAGGCAGCTATGACATCGACTGGACCAATCAGCAGGAGGCGAGGTCTTTGACGGTCCCCACGGCGGCGGCCGTCACCGCCCGCAGCCATCATGTCGGCGTCATCGGCTACCTCATGCTGGACGGCAGCGTCCACAAGGCCGCCGAGGCGATCACACCGGCGGCGTGGCGAGCCTTGGCTACTCGGGCCGGCGGCGAAGCCGACACGCCCTAAGCCCGCCTCCAGCCCAGCCGTCAGCCGCCGGACGATGATTCCGTCGCTACCGCATGCCGCTTGGTCGACTCCTCGACGAAGCGTCGGGCCATGGCCAGTTCGGCCGCGTTGAACACGGGACGGTCTGGAACGGCCGACCCTGTCACCTCGATGACCTCGGCGGCCAACTGGTCCCACGAGCGTCCACTCGAGAGGTGCCACGCCACTGCCTGAGCCACATTCTGCGTGAGCATGCCGCTCGACAATGCCTTGAGCAGGTCTGCCACCCGAGGATCGGAGGAGACATCGGAGAACGCAACCATGCGATAGGGAACCTTCGAGTGCGGCACTCGCTTGCCGTGCTCGAGACATACCGTGGGGACCCTCACCACCCTGCTCTTCGACGGCAGCACGACGAACACGGCAGGTTGCTCGGCGGACTGCACAGCCATGTGACCGGCGCCGCCAGCGGCTTCGGCGGGCAAACCTTCGACCACGCGGTCCATCAGCGAGCGGACGGCCACCTTGGCCACGGGTCGAGACCGCAGCCACTCCGCCACGTCCTCACCATGCAGGGCATAAGCGCATTGGAGTGACGAAGGAGCCTCTTCTTCCATCCACGATCGAAAGACGACCCAGCGTGGGTCGTGGACGCCGTAGACCTCGCGGGCGACCCAGCACATACCCATGCCGCCACCCATGCCCATGCCGCCACCCATGCCACCCATGCCACCGCCCATGCCGCCGCCACCCATGCTTTGCATGCCACCACCCATGCCACCACCCATGCCACCCATGCCGCCGCCCATTCCACCCATGCCGCCACCCATGCCCATCTGAGCCAGCACGGGAACCGCCCCGAACGATGCAGGCAGGCAGAGCGTCTGCGGCCGATCCGTGCGGTTGGCGACGATCACCTGCGCCGAGCGTGAATCGTTCGGGATGAACTTCACCTCGACGAGTCCCGCCGCCTCGGCAGCGAGAACGTCCTGCGGAGCCGCGGCCGATGCCGTGGCGACCTTTCTCGAATCACTGGCACACGCTGAGGCAACGAGCGCCGCCGTCAGGGGCAGCGCGAGCAGGAAACGCATCGTGACCATGGTCAGACCTCGTGGTGGCGGGGGCGAACCCGCTGGACGACGTTCTCTCGCGGGCCGTGGTCGGCCGGCGCAGACGCCACCCCCAAGTATGCAATCGGATCGCGGCGCGGAGAAAAAGCCGGTTACGCCCGAAGAAACCGGTGGTGCCGGATATGCCGGGGATGACGGGAGCGGTCGCGGGCCGAGCGGCCCGAACTCACCGCTTGGAGAACTGGGTCCCACGGCGGGCGCCGCGGAGTCCGTACTTCTTCCGTTCCTTCATCCGGCCATCGCGGGTCAGCAGGCCACCCTGACGCAGCGGTTCGGCAAGTTCGGCATCGAACACCTTGAGTGCCCGGGCGATGCCGAGTCGGCACGCGCCGGCCTGCCCCGTCGGGCCGCCACCGTCAACGGTGATCGTCACCTTCACATCGGACCGCTTGCCGACCTGTTCGAGGGCTCCGGCAACGAGAGCCCGATCCTTGATGGCGGGAAAATAGGCATCCAGATCACGCCCGTTGACGGTGATCTCGCCGCCGCCGGCCTTGAGCCGTACACGGGCGACGGCCGTCTTTCGACGTCCCGTCGCGATGATCTCGTCGCCGCGCCGCGCCGACTTCACGCCCTGCTCTACCGCCATCGTCGTGCCTCGCTCACCCTGGAAGTTTGAAATACCGTGTGTGTTG
>JBBAVQ010000192.1:0-6278 GCA_040397625.1 Pirellulales bacterium
GTAGGTCGAGGTCTTCTCTTCCGGCACGGAGGTCATCACCGTGTAGGTCTGCTCGACCTGCTCGGTGTAGGGGACCTGAACCGTGTAGGACGAGGTCTTCTCTTCCTGCTTCGGAACCATGACCGTGTAGGTGGAGGTCTTCTCCTCGCTCACCGGCACGTTCACCGTGTAGGTCTGCTCGACCGACTCGGTGTACGGAACCTGGACGGTGTACTCAGCCGTCTTGGTTTCCGTCACGTTCTTGTTGACCGTGTAGTTCACGGTCTTGGAACGAGTCTCAGGAACCTGCACGGTGACCGTGCGGGTCTTCGTCTCGGTCCGCGGGACGCGCTTGTTGACCGTGTAGGTCCGCTCACGCGTCTCGGTGGTGTACTCAGTGCTCGTGACCGTCTTCATCTCGGTCACGTACTGCTTCTGGTACACCGTCTTCGTGCCGCACGAAGCGGCACAACCACCACACTCACCACCGCTGACGACGGCGCCGCTTTCAACGACACCCTCGCTGCCACTGCCGCAGGCGCAGTCGGCGGCCCACGTGCTGGTGCACGTGGCGACGACGGCGAAGGCGGTCAGGAGGCCAGAAAGAACTTTGCGAACCACGCAAACCTCCGGGAAAAAGGAAACGAACAGGGGAAAATCGAGCAGGTTTTTCGCACGCGCCCGAACTTCGGTCGGCCGAAGAGACCTTTCTCTTCCGACGACCGAACGATTCGGCCGCCTGATAAGTTGGATAGATTACGTTGACTAATCCGGCTTTCAAGGGACGGGAACGGATAAAATTCGTTTTTCATCGAAAGCCGGTTTGTCCCCTCCGGAAACGGGGGGCCAAATCGATGAAAACGCCCGAAATCAGACGGTTTCACGTTCTCCGGGGCGAGAATCCCCCCGCGGCGGTGCCGGCATCACGACCCGCACGACCGGGCTGTCCGGGCCGGACACGACTGGCAGAGTGGACCAATTTCGGGGCTCAGCCGGCTGTTGAAACGCCGGCTGGCGGCACTCAGGGAGCCTCGGGCAGGTCCTCGAGCAGCTTCTTGAGCATCGGTCGCATCAGCTCCGCCCGGCGGGCGTTGCCGATCGTGCTGGGGTGCTGCATGTCGTCGAGAAAACACTCCGGCGCTGGCTTGCCGTCCGGGCCGAGGAAGGCCGCGTTGGCGTCGAGGTAGACGAGCTTCGCATCGCCGCGCGAGTCGATGCAGGCCCTGATCGCCGCGTTGGCCTCCACCTGCCGATCGAGTTGTTCCCACCGCTTCACCGTAGGCGAGATGGCGAGAAATGCGATCGTCGTCTCCGGATGATCTCGGCGGAGCGTGTCGATGAGCCGCTCGAACGCGGCGCGGATGTCGCTGGTGCTGGTGCCGGCATTGACGTCGTTGGTGCCGGCGCCCACCACGATCACCTGCGGCTTTACGGCGGCGATGAGCCGCGGTGCAAACTCGGCCAGCTCCACGAGCCGGCAGCCACCGACGCCGCGATTGACGACGTTCATGCCGGGGAAGTCGTCGGCGAGGGTGTTCCACATCCGGATGTTTGACGAACCCAGGAGGACGATGCCAGCCGGTTCCACCGGTGATTCGCGGTCGAGTTTCTCATAGGCGGCGATTTCATCCTCCCACTTCGTCGGTGGCGGACCTGCGGCCGATGGCGTCGCCGCGGGAGCCAGCGACAGTTCAGCCGGTGCCTTGATCAAAGGTGTCGCCGCCGGAACGGCATGCTGAGGCGGTGCCGCGACGGTGGCCGGCTGCACGGCGGGAGTGGCCGCGGGCACCTTCTTGGCCAGGGGTTTTGCAAACACGCGGTTCCAATCCTCCGCGATCCTGACCACCTGCCAGCCGTACTTCTTCGCCGCGTCGAGCGACTCGTTGAGCGGCTCGCCGTAGGCCATTTCCCGCTCTGCGTCGTCGTGCAGCACGAGCAGCTGCAGGCTCGGCCGGTCGCCCGACTGCGACCACCGCAGCATCTCGATGTCGCCCGTCGTGCCCACGTTGCCGACCGCCAGAATCGGCCGGCGGCCGATCTGCTCGCCGATGCTCACAGGCTTTCGCTCCTCGTCGTTGAGCACGTGGAGCTGCGGAAGCACGACCAGGTCGAGACGGCGATTGGGTGCCTTTTCGTTCGCGGGCGAGAGCTCTTCGATCTCCCGGAGTTCGGTCAGCGGGCGAGAGGCGATCACGTGGTCGGGGGCGATTCCGTGCCAGATCTCCGCGGCGGGCCTCATGAAATGCACGCCGCTGCCCGAGCAGATCCAGACATCGAAGCCCTTCGCCGCAAGCAGGGCCAGCAGCTCCTTCATCGGCTGGTAGGCGACGTCGCCGAGGGGCACGTCGAACACCGGGTGACGGGTCGTGCGGATGAAGTCGCGGGCCTCGGCCTCGAGTTTCTCTTCCGGGACGCCCGCCAGCGTCGAGAACGTCAGGTCGGTGAAGAACTTCTTCCCCAGCCGGCGGATGAACTCGAGGTCGCCGGTGAGCAGCGTGGCGTAGGGCTCCTCGTGGGCCAGTTCCGGCCGTCGCTCCACCAGTGCTTTGACACGGTCTACCAGAAACATGCCGTGCATGACCGGCTTCTCGCAGACGAGCGTGCCGTCGTGGTCGAACACGGCGATCCGTTCGGCCCGCGGCACGAATGTCGGGGCCGACTCGGTGGTCACGGCCGCGACGAAGTCGAGGATCGCCTTCTTGGTCGGCCCCTCGCGCCACGAGGGCAGCGGGTCGGAGACGGTGGCCACGGCCTGGCCCGGGGCCACGGGTGCCTGCTCCGGCGTCGGGGCGGGCTTCGTGCCGAGCCAGACGGCGGCCGCCAGGAGCCCGAGGGCGACCAGCGGAATCGCCACCGCGGACGTGGTCGACGATTTCTCGCCGCCATGGGCGTCATCCCCGTGGGCGTCATGGTGAGGGGTTTGCTCGTGCTCGCGATGCATCTCGTCCGTCATGGCACAGCTCCTGGTCTCCGGTGCAACCGGTGCTCACGATACCCTGCGCCGCGGCGCGATGCGAGAAGCCGCCGCTGCGGGTCCGCTGCCCGCCGGTCGTTCCGGGGCATCCGCCACCGCCGCGATTCCATCGAGGGTTTCCGGCGGCTATCCACGGCGATATTCTCCGGTTCGGGAGGAACCGTTCCACCATCACTCCAGAGAGACCTGTCCCATGTGCCGCGTCCGCCTCACGCTCGCCGCTCTCCTGCTGTCCTTCGCCTTCACTGCCCGGGGCGATGTGTCGCTCAACAACATGTTTGGCGACCACATGGTCCTGCAGCAGGGCATCAAGAACAAAGTCTGGGGTAAGGCCGACCCGGGCGAGGCGGTGACGGTGACCTTCGCCGGGCAGACGAAGTCGGCGACCGCCGCCGCCGATGGATCGTGGGCGGTGTTTCTCGATCCGGTTCAGGAGTACGGCGGCCCGCACGCGCTCGCGGTCAAGGGCAAGAACAGCGTGACCTTCAACGATGTGCTCGTCGGCGAGGTCTGGGTCTGCTCCGGTCAGTCGAACATGCAGTGGGCCGTCAACCAGGCCAACGACCCCGACCTCGAGAAGGCCGCGGCGACGTTTCCGAACATCCGGTTCGTGTCGGTGCCGCAGGTGGGCACGCAGGAGCCGCAGTGGAACTTCAACGGCACGTGGCAGGTGTGCTCGCCCGAGACGGTCGGCGACTTCTCCGCGGTGGGCTACTTCTTCGGCCGGCAGCTCCATCAGACGCTGGGGGTGCCGGTGGGCCTGATCGACAACGCCTGGGGAGGCAGCGCCGCCGAGGCCTGGGTGAGGAGGGACAAGCTCGCAACCCACCCGACCCTCAAGGCGATCCACGACCGCTGGGAGAAGGAGGAGGCCAACTACGAGAACGCCAAGGCCGAGTTCGAGAGAAAGCTGGCCGAATGGAAGGCAGCCGTCGCGCAGGCGAAGAAGGACGGCAGTCCCGAACCGGCCGGCAAGCCCGATGCCAAACAGGACCCCGCCGGGCGGATGAAGGGCAATGCCCGCCCGGGCAACATCCACTCGGGCGTGCTGTCACCCTCGATCGGCTACGGGATCAAGGGGGCGATCTGGTACCAGGGCGAATCAAACGCCGGCCGCGCCTACCAATACCGCGATCTCTTCCCGTTCATGATCAAGACCTGGCGCGAGGAGTGGGGGCTCGGCGACTTCCCGTTCTACTGGGTGCAGTTAGCCGACTACAAAGCCGAGAAGGCTGATCCGGGCGACAGCGACTGGGCCGAGCTTCGCGAAGCGCAGACGATGACGATGAAGGCCCTGCCCGCCACCGGCGAGGCGGTGATCATCGATCTGGGCGAGGGCAAAGACATCCATCCGATGAACAAGCAAGACGTCGCCAAGCGCCTGGCCCGCTGGGCGCTCGCCGAGACCTATAAGGTGCCCGGAATCGCCTGCCGGAGCCCGCTCTACAAGGGCATGGAGAAGGATGGCGCGAAGATCGTGCTCGCGTTCGATCACGTTGCCAATGGCGGCAAGGTCTGGCGGCCGTTCGACGTGAACGAGCCGATCGGGTTCACCATCGCCGGCACGGAGCGGAAGTTCGTGCCGGCCAAGGCCAGGCTGCGGGACGATGGCCGGATCGAGGTCTGGAGCGACGAGGTGGCCGAGCCGGTGGCGGTCCGCTACGCCTGGGCCGACAACCCCGTGTGCAACATGTACGCGCCGTCGGGACTGCCCCTCACGCCGTTTCGCACCGACGACTTTCCCGGCGTGACCGCCGACGCGAAGTGACTGTCCGTTCCATCGCGAAACGGGTACGCTGACGTGGTCCGTCCGTTTCCGCACGGTGTCGGCGCGGTCGGGTTCACGAACAGCGTCGGGTTCACGAACAGGGAGGTTGCATCGTGATCGACCGGGCTTTGGCGGGCGTGGTGATCGGGGCAGTGTTCGTCGTGGCCACCGGCTGCTCGACCGGCTCCAACGAGGCCCGCATCGGTGCTGCGCGAGTCGAGCCGGAACTGATTCCGCGGCCGGTCCGCGGGGCCGGGTCTGTGCCCGTGATCATCGGTGGTTCGCGGCCGTATCACACCTCGCGTGGCGTCGCCCCGCTCCCCGCGGCGCCCCGGCGGCTGGCGGTCGCCGCTGCCGCCCCGGCCGGCCTGCGTGCCGAGGTGGAGGCGATGCTCGGCGACTATCTCCGCGATTTCAACCGCCACGACACCGTAGCGGTTGCCGCGCACTGGACCGAGGAGGGCGAGAACCTCGATCTCGATACGGGCGAGGCCACCGTCGGCCGCGCCGCGGTGCGGGAGGTGTTTGCGGCGCTCTTCGACGAGGATGCGGCCGCGGCCATCGACATCGACGTGCAATCGATCCGGCCGGTGAGTCGCGACGTCGCGGTCGTCGATGGCTCCACGACGGTCCGTTTCGGCGACGGCGCCCGGGCCGGGAGCCGGTTCGCGGCCGTCGTGGTCAGGCAGGATGGACGGTGGAAGCTCGACAGCGTCCGTGAAGCGGCCAACCCCGAGGCCGCCCACGATGGTCGGCCGCTCGACCAGCTGGCGTGGCTCGTCGGAGCATGGGCAGACCCGCGGCCGGGCATGACCGCGAGCACGCGGTGTTTCTGGAGCGCGGGGCATGGATTCCTGATCCGCACCCACGCGGTATCGGGCAGGGCCGCAGCCGGCGAGGTCGCGGCGGGAATCCCCGCTCTCCTGTCCGAGTCCGAGTCTGATGATGCCACGGAGCGGGAAGTGACCGAGATCATCGGCTGGGATCCTGACAGCCAGCTGCTCCGCTCGTGGGTGTTCACGTCGGCCGGCCGATTCGCCGAGGGCACGTGGAGCCGGACGGGCGACGGGTGGCGGGTGCGGCTCGAAGGCCGGGGCGCCGACACAGGCCGGGCGTGCGAGTGCGTGCTCACCCGCCGTGGCTCCGATGCCGTGTCGGTGAGCGGTCCGCGCGATGGACTCGCCGCCGAGTTCACCCCCGTCTGCGACGTCGTCCGCGTCGGCCCCTGACGCTCGAACGCGTCCGTTCATGACGTTCGGGGCCGCATCATCGCTCCCCAGGAGCACAAGGTTGTCAACCTGTGGCTGATACGGGTTGCACGTGATCCTGAGGCCTACGCGAGGCGAGGGGCTGCCCGTGCCCGTCGCCGGACGTTCGCGTCGGGCATCGTGCCCGACGCTCACTGCATGTCCGCTGCGCTTCGCCATCCTGGCTGCGCTTGCTCCCATAGCCCGGCTCTTGGACACGGGCAGCCCCTCGCAACATCATCCCTCTCAGTGGGATTCAGGAAGGGGGAGCAGTCGGCCGTCCAAGCCCAACGCCGTGAGGCGTGGGGCG
>JBBAVQ010000193.1:0-6098 GCA_040397625.1 Pirellulales bacterium
CCGACCACCCCGCGCCGGCCCCCATCGCTTACGCGATTGGGCTTCCTGATGCCGTTGTGTGCCCGACGGCTCACCGCAGGTGAAAGTCCACCACGAGCGGCAGGTGGTCGCTGGCTGTCTTGGCGAGGCTCGTGCGGACGACGCGGGGATGGCGGATCTCGATCGGCCCGCGCACGAAGGCCTTGTCGAGCGACCCGATCGGCAGCCAGGCCGGGAACGTGCGGAATCGCGAGATCGGCGCCGTCACCTGGCGAAAGCCTCCCGCTGCGAGGACCTCGTCGGCGAGCGTATTTCGCCAGTCGTTGAAGTCGCCGACGATCAGCGTCGGGTGCGGGTCGGCCGAGCGGAAGAGCATGTGCCCGAGCAATCTCGTCACCTGCCAGCGCCGTTCCCGCTCAGCGAGCCCCAGGTGCGTGTTCACCAGATGCAAGGCGCCCTCGGGAGAGTCGATGACGAGCAGCTGGGCTCCGCGGGGCTTTCGCGATCCCTGGCGAAGCGTGATGCGATGCCGGCTCGACACCGGCCACCGCGAGAGCACGAGGTTGCCGTAGCCTCCCCGGGCCACGGCCACGGTCGGCTGGAATACGGCATGGCAGCGGAAGTAGCGGGCCAGCAGCCGCGGCTGGTCGTGGTGGTCGCTGCGGCGGACGTGGCGATCGACCTCCTGGAGGCACACGAGATCCGGATTCTCCGCCTCGATGCAGGCGATGATCCGCTCCAGAGAGTAACGGCGGTCACGGCCACCGATCCCCTTGTGGATGTTCCAGCTGAGCAGTCGCATCGGGCTCGCGGCAAAAGGCCATGTTCACGAGGCCCATCGTACCTCGTCTCGCGCAGGCCTGCCCCCATCGCTCACGCGATTGGGCTTCCTGACCGCAGGAAGCGTAACGCCGTCAGGCGTACGGCCACTTCGGCGCCGATCGCCGCCCCACGCTGCCCCCATCGCTCACGCGATTGGGCTTCCTGACCGCCCCGCGACGACACCCGCGACTCCTTCAGAAGCCGTATTACACTACCCGCCATGCACGGCCACGACGACATCCGCATCGGCACGCTCGTTCCCGCTCATCAGCGAACGGCGGAGGTGATCGGTCAGTTGCTTCCGCACGGCTTCGAGACATTCCAAATCAGCTTCGGCCGCACGGTCGGTGATTTCGACGTCGCGGCCCTCGCCACGGCGGTCCGCCGCACGCTCGACGCCTGCGCCGATCAGGCGAGCGACCTGCCGCCGCGAATCAGCGCGATCGGCGTCTACGGAAATCCGCTCACGAGCCCCGAGACGGTTCGCGACTGGGAGCGGCTGATCGACGCCGCTGGCCAGTTCGGCTGCGACATCGTGTCGGGCTTCGCAGGCCGGATCCCGGGCAGACCAGTGCCCGAGTCCTACGAGCCATTTGCGAAGGTCTTCGGGCCGCTCGCCAGTCGCGCCGCCGATCGCGGTGTGCGGATCGCCTTCGAGAACTGCGAAAAGCGGGGCACCTGGGAGAGCGGCGACTGGAACATCGCCCACGCCCCGAACGCCTGGGACGCGATCTTCGCCGCCGTGGACAGCCCCGTGCTCGGCCTCGAGTGGGAGCCGTGCCACCAGCTCGTCAGCTTTGCCGACCCGCTGCCGCAACTCCGCAAATACCACGCGCGGATCTGGCACATCCACGGCAAGGACGCCAACATCCTCTGGCACGTGATCCGGGAACACGGCATCCGCGGCGGGGTGCCCTTCGTTCAGCACCGCCTGCCGGGGTTTGGCGACAGCGACTGGCGGGCTGTCATCGACACGCTCCGCATCTGCGGCTGGCGGGGAGCCATCGACATCGAGGGCTTCCACGACCCTGTGTATAGAAACGCGTTCGAGACGACGGGCCAGATCGCAGCACTACACCACCTCAGGCGGTGCCGCGGGGGCCCGTTCGTCTCGAATCCGCTCTGAACGGCAGCTGCCGTTCAGCCGATCATCAGCACAGCGATGGCGATCATCGCCGCACCGACGCTAACCGGAAGCGCGGCCCACGAGCGGCCAGGAGCCGCCGGAAACCGGAGGCGACGCTCCTCGATCGGCAGGCCCAGCAGCTCCTCGAGATCAGCCACCGTGATCGGTGCCGACAACACCATGTCGACACCGGCTTCACGACCAGCCTGCTCCGCGAGGGCAAAACGCCGGGTACCTGCAGTTGCTTCATCGACCATGGCGACCTTCGCGTCGCCACGGCGGGCCTGGAGAAGGCCCACGAAATCCTCGCCCGACATGTCGTCGAGCTCGCTGGCGATCAGCCACGCGTCAACGTGGATGCGATCGACCAACTTCAAGGCGGCATTGCCGCTCGACCTCATGTGAAGGTCGATCTTCCCCATTCGAGCACTGGCGGCGAGGGCCGTGTAAGCGTCGAACCGGGGATCCACGACCACCACACCGGGAAGGTGGGAGATCAGTTCGCCGGCAAGATCGTTGGCAATCACCATCATGGCATCACTTCTTTCGAGATTTGAGGATCGACTGTGAAAGGGTGTGGAATACGACGTGGATCACACGAGCGTCAGGATCGATACGAACAGCCCGATCGGAACCAGGCAGAGGACGACGTCCAGTGACGTCAGGGTCCTGAACGCCGACTCGCGAGTGCGGGTGTTCATGTGGTCTCCTTGGTCGTCTTGCGACGCTTCTGCAGGAACGACCGGCCACAGATCAGACCGCCGAGGGCCATACCCGCGAGGACAATCGCCGGGGGCTCGGGAGCGGCCAGGCCGGTCATGAGCTTCACGTCAACTTCGCCCTGCGGCATCTGCTCAATCGGCGCGAACGCCAGGGTCGAGAACGACTCGTTCTCACCGGCCCAGGCCAGCGAGCCCGTGGGGATCGAATCGATGCCGGCGACGAGGATCGTGCCGGTGGTGTCAGCCGCCTTGGCGTTGGGTCCGAGGGCGAGCAGGGCGCTGAGTGCGGTGAGCACTCCGATCGTGATGAACTGCATGATGCTTTCTCCTAATCGAGGTGAGGTGGTCCGGATGGTGTTCCGGAGCTTCGAGGTCTCAGTGACCCCTCGGCCGAAAGAAATCACTTGCAATCACCGTGCCAAATCCGAAAAAAAATCGTGAAGATTCACCCAGAAACCCAAAAAACGCTTCATCCGGCCGTGAAACACCGCTTTTCCGGGAAATCCTGAGACAGTTCCAGCCTGCGGGACCCGAGGGGGGGTGGAGCGATTCGCTCCACCCCCGGCCCTCGGGGTGGAGCGATTCGCTCCACCCCCCCGTCCAAAGTGGAGCGATTCGCTCCACCCCCCGTAGGTATGGCAATTCGGACGGCCGGGTGCCGGAGGGGGGTCCCCAACTCGTCCGTGCCGGCTGAAACGGCCCAGGTTTGTTAGTGTTTCCTTCGCTATGGAGACGTTTCCGGCTGAGGCGTGGCGGTGGTTCGTGGCCCTCTGGCCCCACCTGACGGCCGCCGCCGTCCTCGCCATCACGCTGGGGGCGTCGGCCCACGCCATCCTGGTCAAGCGGGACACCCGCTCCACGATCGGCTGGGTGGGGCTGATCTGGCTGTCGCCCGTGTTCGGGGCGATCGCCTACGCCGTGCTGGGCGTCAACCGGATCCGGTCCCGGGCCACCCAGCTGCGAGCCGGGCAGGCCCGCATCACCCACGTCCTCGAGCCGGCGGTCGCGTCGGAGGATCGGCTCCGGGAGGCCATCGGCCCCGACGGATCCCCCTTGAGGTCGCTCGCCACCCTCGTCGGCAACACGACCGACCGGCCCCTCGTGGATGGCAACCGGATCCAGCCGCTCGACGGCGGTGATGAGGCCTACCCGCAGATGCTCGCAGCGATCCACGGGGCCACCCGGAGCATCGCGCTCGCTTCCTATATCTTCGACAACGACCCCACCGGCCGGATCTTCGCCGACGCGCTCGCCGCGGCCGTGGCCCGCGGCATTGAGGTCCGCGTGCTGATCGACGGAATCGGCTCCAGCTACACCTACCCCCCGATCACCGGCGTGCTGGCCAACCGCGGCGTACGGGTCGCCCGCTTCCTGCCGACGAGCGTGCCCTTCTACTTTCCCTATGCCAACCTGCGAAACCACCGGAAGATCATGGTGGTGGACGGCTGCGTCGGCTTCACCGGCGGCCTCAACATCCGCGACGGCTGCTGGCTCGCCCACCAGCCGCGGCATCCCGTTCGCGACGCCCACTTCCGCCTGGAGGGGCCGGTCGTGGCCCAGCTGCTCGAGGTGTTCGTGGAAGACTGGGCGTTCGCCGCGGAGGAGACGCTGGAAGGGCCGGCCTGGCAGCCGGTGCTCGACCCCGCCGGCCACTCGCTCGCCCGCGGCATCCGCTTTGGTCCCGACGACCCCGACATCGGCCGCATCAAGCTCGTCCTCGTGGGCGCCCTCGCCGCGGCGCAGGCGTCGGTGCGGATCATGACACCCTACTTTCTGCCCGACGACGCGATCCTGCAGGCCCTCGACGTAGCAGCGCTGCGGGGCGTTCGGGTCGACATCGTGCTTCCCGAGGAGAACAACCTCGCCCTCGTGGGCTGGGCCAGCGACGCCCTGCTCTGGCAGGTCCTCAGCCGCGGCTGCAACGTCTGGATGTCACCGCCGCCCTTCGAGCACACCAAACTGATGGTGGTCGATTCCGCCTGGGCGATGGTCGGCAGCGGCAACTGGGACGAGCGGAGCATGCGGTTGAACTTCGAGTTCAACGTCGAGACCTACGATCGCGGACTCGCCGCCAGGCTCGACGCCCACATCGCCGGCGTCATCGGCCGCTCGCGCCAGCGGACGCTCGCGGAGATGGACGCCCGTAGCCTTCCCGTCCGCCTCCGCGACGGCATCGCCCGGCTCTTCAGCCCCTATCTGTAGCGGGACTGGAGCGAGACTGGAGCCGACGGGTGCGTGCGTCACCCACCTGGCTCGGCCGGCGGCGCAACGCCCGCCGAGACCTGCGTCGCCACGCCGTGGGGCTCGAGTTGAAAGATCTGCACGACGGTCCCGCTGGTGAAGGCATGGACGATCGCGCCGGTCGCCGGTTCCACGACCACCGCAGCCTCCCGCACCTTGCGGCCGGTCAGCCGCTGGATCTCCACCCGTAGTTCATCGCACGACACTGCGAACAGCGCACGGTGATAGCCTTCGACCTGCGCGGCTCCACGCTCGCTGCGGGCGAGAATCTGTTCCGCCGGAGTCAACGCCTCGTGCAGCGTCACCACCACGGTCTCATCGCTGGCAACCACCGTCACGGCCTTGGGCGCATGGCCCGTGCGTGACGCCTGCATGGCCATCGCGATCTCGGCAAGTTCTTTCGATACCAGAGCGGCGGACGCACTCATGCCATGGCTCCACGTGAGTTCCAACGAGGTGACTTGCGACCCGGTGAGTTCCGAAAAGCCGCGCCGTTCGTGGTCGCCCTCACATCGTGAGGATACAATGGCGATTCGTGAGAGACGCTCGCACGCGGAAAAACTCTCCGCACAGCCGCGTCAGACCACCGATCGACATGCCGCACGACGAGACACGTCGCCGAAATGCCGTTTGGCAGGCCGTCTCGTCCACGCCACTCAGGAGAGGTTGCCGGCATGCGAACGCAAGGTGAGATCGAGGCTACCGTCTGCGACGGCATCACCATGTTCATGCAGGAGTTCATGGGCCGCGGCCCGAAGGGCATCAAAGCCCATCTCATCGGCGACCTTCTCCTCGTGCGACTGCACGGCATCCTGTCGGCGGCCGAAACCAGCCTCGCCGCCGTCCTCCCCGCAGAGCGTGGCCGCGACCTGCTCAAGAGCGTCCGCACCCACCTCGTGGAAGCGTCGCGCGACCGCCTCCAGCAGATGATCGAAATCGCCAGCGACATGAAATGCGTTAGCATGCATCACGATGTCAGCACGGTGACGGGAGAAGAGGTGTTCGTGTTCACCCTCGACAGTGAGCCCGCGCTGCGAACGGCGAAGCGGAAGTAGCGGCTCGCTGCCAACTCAGGAACCCCAATCGCATAGGCGATGGGGGCACGCTGACTCCGCCGCGTGGCTCGGGGCTGCCCATACCCATCGCCGGACGCTCGCTGCGGGCATCCTGCCAATCCTGTTCGGCACGAGAGATGCAGGACGGGTCGA
>JBBAVQ010000194.1:0-4478 GCA_040397625.1 Pirellulales bacterium
GCACCGAGAAGAGCGCCGAGGAGAACGCCTACCAGATGAACCTGATCGCGGCCAAGGAGATCGCCCGTCAGCTGCGGCTCCGCGACCTTGGCGGTGTGATCGTGAACGACTTCATCGACATGCGGAAGGAGAAGTATCGCCGCGGCGTCGAGAAGTCACTCCACGAGGCGATGAAGCGCGACCGGGCCCGCACGAAGATCCTGCGGACGAGCCCCTTCGGGCTGATCGAGATGACGCGGCAGCGGATTCGTCCGTCGCTCCGCAAGAGCATCTTCCGCGACTGCCCCACCTGCACCGGTACGGGCACCGTGAAGACGGCCGAGAGCATGGCGATCGAGGTGATGCGGACACTCCACCTCTCAGAGACCCGCGACGACGTGACCCGGTTGAACATCACGGTGCACGACGAGGTGGCCACGTGGATCAACAACCGCAAGCGGCGGGAGATCACGCAGTTCGAGGACCGGACACATATCCAGCTGCACGTCGTCGGCAAGGACGGCGTGTCGCCGGAGCACCTGGTGTTTGACGCCTGGGACTCGAGCGGGCGAAGCGTGCGGTTTCCGTGAGCGGAAGCCCCCGCGCGTGAAAACGGTGAAAACGGTGACAGCCACCTTTTGCCGGTCGCCGCAGGCGACACGGCCCCGGCCAAAGGCCGGGGTCTACAGACAAAAGGTGGCTGTCACCGTTTTCGTTCCAACAAGCCCCGAGCGCCAGCGAGGGGATGGGCTTCATTGAACGGCAACGGCCGCTTGCCACCGCTACGCGTCATCCCCTTGCTTCCGCTCGGGGCTTCCTGGCGGGACCGCGTCAGACCTGCGCGCCGGCGATGCGTTCGAACTCGTGGGCGAACAGGCCGCTGCGGAGCTTGGGCTCGAACCAGGTGCTCTTCGGCGGCATGATCTCGCCCGCCTCGGCCACGGCGAGCAGCTCGTCGGGGCTCGTGGCATGCATGGAAAAGGCGACGCCGCCGCGGCCCGCCCGCTGCTCCAGTTCGGCGCAGCCGCGGATCCCGCCGACAAACTCGATCCGGGAATCAGTGCGGGGGTCGCCGATTCCGAGCAGCGGGGCCAGGACGCGGTCTTGGAGGAGCGAGACGTCGAGGCTGGCGATCGGGTCGGCCCGGTTGATCGACCCCTCGGGGAACTCGAGCGACCACCAGCTTCCGTTCACGAACACCCGCACCGTGCCCCGGTGGTCTGGTTCACCCGACTGCGACGGCCGCACGTCGCCAACGCCCCGGAGCCGCTCGAGGAACTGCTCGGGCGTCAGGCCGGCGAGATCCTTGACGACGCGGTTGTAGGGCATGATGCGGAGCTGGTCGTGCGGAAAGACGACGGCCATGAAGCGACCGTATTCCTCGCTGCCGGTGTGCCGCGGGTTGGCCTGTGCCGAGGCCGTGGCCGCCCGCTCGGCGCCGGCGGAGCGGTGGTGGCCGTCGGCGATATAGAGCAGATCGAGCCCGCGGAAAGCCTCCAGGTAGGAGGCCACGTCAGACGCCCTCCAGCCGGTGTGCTGAACCCCGTCGGCGGCGACGAAGTCGAAGAGCGGGGCGGTTGACGCGTCGGCCTGCATCCGCGCGGCCAGCGTGCCGCCGGCGAGGTGCCGGTCGCGAAAGCAGAGAAACACCGGCTCGGCGTGGCAGGCGGTGACGAGCAGGTGACGGGTGCGGTCGTCTTCCTTGTCGGGCCGCGTCTTCTCGTGCTTGCGGATCTCGCCCGAGCGGTATTGCTCGGCCTCGACGCAGCACACGATCCCCAGCTGGGCCTGGCCGTTCCTGATCTGGCGGTAGAGATACAGGCCGGGCTCGGGATCGCGGAGCAGCGAGCCGGCGGCGATCATGCCCTGCAGGTTTCGATTAGCCTGTTCGTAGACCTCGGCGGCGTGACAGTCGGTCTCCGGCGGCAGATCGATCTCGGAACGAACCACGTGCAGGAACGACCGCGGCTTGCCGGCGGCCCGTTCGCGGGCCTCCTCGGTCGAGATCACATCGTAGGGATCGCTGGCGACCTCGGCGGCGTGGGCGGCGGTGGGGCGGAGAGCGGCGAAGGGATGGATGCGAATCATGGGTGGGCGTGCTCCTGCGGTGGGAGCCGGAAGATAGCGAAGCCTGCGCCGCCCGTGCAAACGAGCAGCGGACGGCACAGGTTGAAAACCTGTGCTACGGGGGTGGTGAGTAGCGTAGGTTTTCAACCTGCGCTGAAGAAGGTCACAGGTTGGAAACCTGTGCTACGGGGGTGGTGAGTAGCGTAGGTTTTTTACCTGCGCAGAAGATCGGCATAGGTTGAAAACCTGTGCTACGGGAGCGGTGGCACGCGATACGCCTCCGCGAGCCTCGTGAACTCGGCGGCCGAGGCGGCGGCGTCGAAGCGGTCGCCAAGCTCCTCGCGCAGGATCTCGGCGACGTCCGCCGCCGCATCGGCCGCACGCCGGGCGTCGAGAAACAACCACCGCGAGCGGCGGGCGAGCACGTCTTCCACGGAGCGGGCGAGTTCGTGTCGGGCCGCAAAGCGGACCATCGCCTCGCTGAACCCAGGCAGGAGCATCCGCTCGGCGCCAGGCAGTGCGGCGAGGCTCGCGGCCTCGTCACCGTAGAGGTGGGGGCCCGGCGGTTCGGTGAGCGACACGGCAGCGGCGCCCCGCGGTGGCGCCCCGACGAGCCGCAGGTGCGCCGTCGCGCCACCGGGGCGGGCCGGCAGCAGGCCGTGCGCGAAGCAGGCGTCGAGCACGCTCTCGGCCATCGCCCGGTAGGTCGTCCATTTGCCGCCCGTGATCGTCACGAGCCCGTGCGGCGAGACCTCGACCGTGTGCTCCCGGGAGATCCGCTTGGTGTCGCGACCACCCGTGGCCGGCTTCACGAGCGGCCGCAGGCCGGCCCAGGCGGACCGGACGTCGCTGCGAGACAGCGGCGCAGCCAGCCGGCGGCCGGCCTCGGCGAGGATGAAATCGATCTCTTCCTCGAAGGGACGCGGCTCGAGTGGCGTGTCGTGTCGAGGCGTGTCGGTCGTGCCCAGGATCACCTTCCCGAGCCAGGGCACTGCGAAGAGCACGCGGCCGTCGGCCGTCTTCGGCACGAGCATGGCGGTCGAGGATGGAAAGCGGTCGCGATCGACGACCAGGTGCACGCCCTGGCTCGGGGCGACGAGGTCGGTCGCCGCGGGCTCATCGAGCTTCCGCAGCGCGTCTACCCAGACGCCGGTGGCGTTGACGATGCATCGGCCGCGGACGTCGAGGCGGTCGCCCGTCTCGCAGTCCTCGGCGATCACCCCCGTCGCGCGACCATCGTCGCACACAAGGCCCGTCACGCGGCAGTGGTTGAGCACGATCGCGCCCTCGCGGATCGCCGTGCGGGCGAGGGCCACGGCGAACCGGGCGTCGTCGAACTGGCCGTCCCAGTAACGGATCGCGCCGGCGAGCCGCACCGGCTGCAGACCGGGCGCGGCGGCCAAGGCCCGCTTCCGACCGAGCAGGCCAACGCGGCCGAGCCGCTCCGCTCCCGAGAGCGCCTCGTAGATCGCCAGACCGATCCCGTAGAACGGCAGGTCCCAGAGCCGACCTGCGATGCCGTAGGCCGGCACGAGAAAGGGGAGGGGCTGGGCGAGGTGTGGGGCGTTATCGAGGAAGCGTTTTCGTTCACGAAGCGCCTCGCGGACGAGTGACACGTTGCCCTGCGCGAGATATCGCACGCCGCCGTGGACGAGTTTCGTCGCCCGGCTCGACGTGCCCTTGGCAAAGTCTTCGGCTTCGAGGAGCAGCGTGGAGAAGCCGCGGGTGGCGGCGTCGAGGGCGGTGCCGAGGCCCGTCGCGCCTCCCCCGATGACGATCAGATCGAACCGCTCGGACGACCGCACGCGGGCGAGCAACCCTTCGCGAGATGGCAACGAAGGTGGGGGCGGTGGCATCACGGCGGCTGGCTGATCAACGAGGCGAGACGATCCGAAACGAACCCCTGGGATCGCGATTTTCCGGCCGGAAACCCGACCTCTCGACCCATCCCGCCGGCGACGATATCGTACAGGGCTCGGTTTGAGAGTTTTTTCGCCGCATTTTTACGGACCTGCACCCATGGCCAAGGCCACTCCCGCCGCCGATTCTGCCTCCTCCATGAAGGGCGCCGCCCACGAATACGCCGTCGTCGTTGACGGCGGCCGCCAATACCGCGTGATGGAGGGGCAGGAGCTCGAGATCGACTTCCGCCACCTGCCCGCCGGCAGCGAGGTGGTGTTCGAAGATGTGCTTGCCGTCAGCAAGGCCGGCAAACTCACGATCGGCAAGCCGAAGGTGAAGGGTGCGTCGGTGAAGGCCGAGGTGCTCGGCCTCGTGCAGGGCGAGAAGATCTACGTGCAGAAGTTCGCCCGCCGTAAGAACTACCGTCGCCGCACCGGCCACCGGTCGATCTCGACGAAGATTCGAATCGCGTCGATCTCCGCCTGACGCGGCGCCCACCGTGGTTTGCCCGCGGCCTTACGGCCGGTCGG
>JBBAVQ010000194.1:4578-6083 GCA_040397625.1 Pirellulales bacterium
GCCCGCGGCCTTACGGCCGGTCGGCTTGAGGCTGGCCCCTGCGTGTTGGGATGCCCGCGGCCTTACGGCCGGTCGGCTTTCTCGGTCGTACAAGCCCAACGCCGTGAGGCGTGGGGTGCACCGCCATCAGTCGCCGCTTCCAGCGAGGACGCCCGCGGCCTTACAGCCCGAGGTCACTGAGCGGGCCGCCGCGGACGCAGAGCGCATCGACGGCGGCCGTGATCGCGGGATCTTCCTCGACGGGCGGCGCGTGGTGCGGCTTGAGCCGGGCGTCGATCACGAGCGGGCCCCGGCAGCCCCAATGCTTCTGGTGGGTGAACGCATCAACGCCGTGCACGTTGGCCGCAGGATTCGACCGCGTGAACGTGAGCCACAGCCAGTTGGCGAGCGATGCGGCGGCGAAGGCCGAGTCGTCCACGATGACCACGAGCGGGAAGCGGCGGAGCGGATGCTCGGGGCCGATCGCGGCGCAGAGCCGCTCCACGTCGGCCGACCACGGGCTCGTGCGGGCCGACTCCCAGATCGCGGCGTCGCTCGGGGCGTCGAGCCGAGGCCGGGGCTCGATCCGTGGCCCCTCCACGGCGACGACTCCAGGCAGGCAGACCCGCGGGTTGGCGAAGCCATCGGGCAATGACACCCCCGGCGGTAGATCGGTCGTGAGCTCGCGGCGTGCCGGCCCCCGTGCCGCCACCACGAGTTTCGAGCCCGCATTGAAGCCGCTGCCCGAGTAGTCGAGCGTGTCGATCGACGTCTCGGTGTGGAAGTGGCAGTCGCGGCTCCAGTCGACCCGGGCGAGCACGTGCGCGAGGAACGGCTGCACATCGTGGGCGTCGAGGCCCGGGGCGTCGGTGCCATCGACGATCAACAGGTACTTCGCCAGCGACAGCTGTCCTTGGCCGAGGATCGCCGAGGCCTGCGTGAGGAGTTCGGCCGGCCGGTCGGACCGCTTCCACGGCAGGTAGCGTTCGCTGCCGACGGCCAGCAGCAGCGGATGGACTCCCGAGGCATCGACGGCATGGATGCTCGACACGCCGGGCAGGACCGTCGGGATCACGGGGGCGGTGAGTTCATGGACGAGCCAGCCGAAGAGCGTGTCTTCCTGCGGCGGCCGGCCTACCACGGTGACCGGCCAGATCGCCCCCTCGCGGTGCCAGACGTGTTCCACGCGAAGCAGCGGAAACTCGTGCCGCCGGGCGTAGTAGCCGAGATGGTCGCCGAACGGTCCCTCGGGCTTGGTGGCCCCGGGGTTCACCGTGCCCTCGATCACGAAGTCGGCGTCGGCGTAGATCGCAGGACGATTCCTGCGCGGGATCATCGGGATGCGATGGCCAGCCAGGGCGCCGGCAAACGTGAGTTCGGAAAGTCCCTCGGGGAGCGGCATCACCGCTGACACGGCCATGGCTGGTGAACCGCCCACGAAGATCGCCACCTTGAGCGGCTCGCCCCGGGCGAGGGCCGCCGCGTGGTGCACGCCGATGCCGCGGTGGAGCTGGTAGTGGAGGCCG
>JBBAVQ010000195.1:0-6058 GCA_040397625.1 Pirellulales bacterium
GGATCGGAGGCACGCGCAGAAGCCGGTGAGACGTGTGCCCCGCGGCGGTCGCTCCGAAGCGTTTGAGCAGAGAACTCACACGTCCCGCCGGCGCCGAGCATGTCTCCGGCCGGCTGCGGTGACGCGACAACTCGCGATGACCACGTGGCGGACGGATTCGTGACTCAGGGTTTCAACCTGTGCCCCTGGCACATCGCAGGTTGAAAACCTGCGCTCCGTTGTGACGGCACAGGTTGAAAACCTGCGCTACGTTGTGACGACGGCTCGCGTCAGGCGATCCCGGACGGCACGCCACTCGTCGGTGTCAGGCGGCTCGTCCACCACGATGCGGTCGAGATGCCGCTGGTCGAGAGCGTGGAGCGTGGCGTAGAGTCGGGCCGCAAACCCTTCGGCGTCGGCCGGCATCGGCACGATCAACAGGTCGCGCGAGGCGGCGAGGCGGCGAACCTCCGGGTCGTCGGTCCGTGACGTCAGCCACCCGATGCGCTTTCCCGCCCCCACGAGCGTCGCGATCCGGCCACCGGCGTCGCCAGTCATCTCCAGCGGCGTCTTGGGGGCGTAGTGCCGGGCTCGCTGACCAGGCGAACGGGCTGTTTCCGCGGCCGGCGTGGCAGCAGGCCACTCGACCGGCCCGCCAACGGCGGTCTCGAGCGATTCCCGGGTGAGCGGCCCGGGCCGCAGGATCCGCGGGGGCGACGACGTGCAATCGATCACCGTCGATTCGATCCCCTTGGCGCACGGTCCGCCGTCGAGGATCAGGTCGATCCGATTGCCGAGGCTCTCCAGCACGTGATGGGCGGTCGTCGGCGACACCGCCTCGGAGCGGTTCGCGCTCGGGGCCGCCAGCGGTGTTCCGGCCGCGGCGATCAATCGCCGGGCGAGCGGGTGGTCGGGGCAGCGCAGGGCTACCGTCGGACCACCGGCGGTGACGATGTCGGGAATCCGAGGACCGCGGGGCACGACGATGGTGACGGGCCCCGGCCAGAACCGCGTTGCGATCGCCTCGGCGGCGGCGGGCCAGGCCGCGGCGAGCGACCGCGCCATCGCGACGTCGGCCACGTGCACGATGACGGGGTTCGTGGAGGGCCGCCCCTTGGCCCGGAAGATGCCCGCGACGGCCTCCTCGTCGAGGGCGTCGGCAGCCAGGCCGTAGACCGTCTCCGTCGGAATCGCCACAAGGCCGCCGCGACGCAGCACGTCCACCGCGGTGTCGATCGCATCGATCACGGTCGCAGGCGGTTCGGCGGCGGAGGCGGACCAAACGGCACGAAGGATGGGAGGCAATGGGCGGGCCATGGGGCCTACCTTGCAACGCCGGAACGACCCGAGCAAGATGGCGCCGCCCATCCGCCGTGAGGAGCCTCTTTCGTGCCCACCCTAGGACAACCCGTCGTCGGCATTGCGATGGGCAGTCGCTCGGACTGGGCCACGCTCCAGCGGGCCGCCGCGATCCTCGACGAGTTTGGCGTGCCCCACGAGTCGGCGATCGTTTCGGCCCACCGCACGCCCGCGAAGCTCGCCGCCTACGCCGCGTCGGCGGCCGACCGCGGGCTCAAGGTGATCATCGCCGGGGCCGGAGGGGCGGCCCACCTGCCCGGCATGCTCGCCGCCCAGACCCACCTCCCGGTGCTCGGCGTTCCGGTGGAGTCGTCGATGCTTCATGGCGTCGATTCGCTGCTCTCGATCGTACAGATGCCTGCCGGCGTGCCCGTGGGCACGCTCGCGATCGGGCCTGCCGGCGCGACCAACGCGGCCCTGCTCGCGATCGCGATCCTGGCGCTCGAGGATGCCCCGCTCCGCGACAGGCTCGTCGCTTGGCGGACGGCGCAGACGGCCCGCGTGCTCGGCGAGTCACTCGATGGCGACGCGGCGTCACGCCCGGAGCGGTGACCGTGGCTGCTCCCGTGGTGACACCCATCCTTCCCGGCGGCACGCTCGGCATCCTCGGCGGCGGCCAGCTCGGCGCGATGTTCGCCATGGCCGCCCGTCGGATGGGCTACCGCGTCGAGGCGATCTCCGACGTCGCCGACTGTCCGGCGGCAATCCACTGCGATCGTCTGCACGTGGGCGATTACACCGACACCGCCCTGCTCGCACGCGTGGCCGCGGGCTGCGACGTGGTCACCTTCGAGTTCGAGAACATCCCGGCCGAGGCGGGGCGGGTCCTCGCCGCGGCCGTGCCGGTTCGGCCGTGCCCGGAGGTGCTCTTCACCACGCAGGACCGGGCCCGCGAGAAAACGTTTCTCACGCAGCACGGCTTCGCCTGCGCCCCGTATCGGATCGTCAACTCGCCCGACGAGCTCCAGCGGGCGGCGACCGAACTCGGCCTCCCGGCCGTGCTCAAAACGGCCGCCTTCGGCTACGACGGCAAGGGACAGATGAGGCTCGTCGCACCGCCAGACATCGAACGGGCATGGGCGACGCTCGGTGCCGGTCCCGAAGGCCCCCGGCAGCTGGTGCTCGAGGGCTTCATCGATTTCGACTGCGAGATCTCGGTGGTGGCGGCCCGCGGCACCGACGGCATGGTGGCCGTGTTTCCCCCCACGCGAAATGCCCACGCCAACCACATCCTCGACGTATCGAGTGTGCCAGCGGGACTTGCCGACTCGATCATCGATGAGGCGGTGGCGACCACGGGGCGGATCCTCGACGCCCTCGGCGTGATCGGCGTGGCCTGCGTGGAGTTCTTCGTGACGAAGGCCGGCCATGTGCTCGTCAACGAGATCGCGCCGCGGACGCACAACTCGGGGCACCTCACGATCGAGGCCTGCGAGACCTCGCAGTTCGAGCAGCAGGTTCGTGCGGTCTGCGGGCTGCCGCTCGGCTCCACGCGGCTGCGGTCGCCCGCCGCGATGGCAAACCTGCTCGGCGACTGTTGGGCACCGTGTGCCGACGGCTCGTACCAAGACCCAGACTGGGCCGCGGCGCTCGAGGTGCCTGGCGTGTGGCTGCACCTCTACGGCAAGCGCGAGGCGCGAAGGGGCCGCAAGATGGGCCACCTCACCGCGCTTGCCGCGACGGCCGACGAAGCCGTGGAGAAGGTCACGACCGCCCGCCGCCGCGCCTGCCGCGGCTGAATCTCACTGCGGCGCGATCGGCCGGCCGCGCCAGGCGGTCTTGAGGCCGAGCAGCTTCCGAACCAGCGCGATCCATTGGATCGCGAGGAACACGGCCACGCCGAGCGGCTGGGCGACGGCGCTGCCAAGGCTCTGCCGAAACCGCACGGCCTCGAGCAGTCGCGGCAGCCAGGCGAGGGCCACAGCGGCAAGCACCACCGGGATCGTCCACGTCGGCCAGCCGTTCCAGCCGGTCGCCAGGCCGACGCCAAGGAGCACCGCCGGCAGGATCTGCCCGCCCGCCAGCAGCAGCGTGAAGGGCACGATCGTGGCCGGAGCTCCGATCCCCTCGGTGGCGTTCTTGGAGAGTCCGCGCCAGACGTCGGCGCTTCGTTCGTACATCCGGCAGGACGCGATGTCGGAGGCATCGAAGATGTCGGTGCGGAGCCCGGCACGGCGATACGCGCGCGGCAGTTTCACGCCGTCGTGGAGCGAGCCGCGGATCGCCTCGTGCCCCCCTGCCCGCTCGTAGTCGGCCCGTCTCGTCACGAACAGCTGCCCGCACCCGGCCGCCATGCCGGGCGAACCGTCCTGCCGGCTGCGGGCGAGGGGCAGGAAGCCGAGGAGAATGAAGTGGATCAGGGGCAGGAGGAGCCAGTCGAGAAAACTCGCCGTGAGCTGCCGCGGAAATCCGCTCACGAGCGCCGCCCCCGAGGCGTCGAGAAATGCCACCGACCGGGCGACGGCGTCGGCCGCGGGCGAGACATCCACGTCGAGAAACACGATCGTGTCGTGGCGGGCCGCGTTCGCGAGCTGCCAGCAGGCGTGTTGCTTGCCGCACCAGCCGGCCGGCAGCGGCTTTCCTTTCACGAGTCGGACCCGCGGATCGTCCGCCGCGATCCCGGCCACGATCTCCGCCGTGGCATCGTGGCTGTCGTCGTCGAGGATCACCAGTTCCAGGTCCACGCCCTCGCTCGCAAGCACGTCGCGGCAGAGCCGGCCGATGGCCCGTTCCTCGTCTCGGGCCGGCACGAGCACGGACACCGGCGGCAGGCCGCCCCCGACCGGCGGCCGCGACGCCGGTCGGAAGGCACGGAGGTTGGCGAGCGTGACCGCCGCCGGCAGGGCCGCACACGCCAGCCCCGCGACGGCGAGTCCGCCGAGCAGCGCCGGGCTCATGGCACCATCCTCTCGCCACCGTGCGAGGCGTCGAACCGTTCACCCCGGAGAAACGCCCGCACGCGTCGCACGATGTCGTAGACGCCGCCGACGCCGACGCGGCCTGCGAGGAGCGGCGCAAACCGCGCCGGGTCGCGGGAGAGAGCCGCCGCGGCAAGTCGGTCCTGCGCCGTTTCGAGACCGCGGGCCAACACATCGGTCCACTCGTCGGCGGACCGGCCGTTCGATTCGCCGAGGCGCATCGGCTGACCGAAGGCCACGAGCGCCTCGGGCGAGCGTTCGTTCCAAAACGGATACTCGACGACGACCGGCACAATCCATCCACGGTCGGCCGCAGCCGCCGCATGCCCCACGCCGGGCCTGAGCGCCGCGGGCCGGACCCGGGGATCGGTGAACTCGCCCTGCGCCGTGATCCAGTAGATCACGTCGGTCCGCCGCGCTGCGGCCCGAACGGTCCGCAGGAATCTCGCCGCCCCCGACCGCGATTGCGGATCGATGCCGATGAACCCGATCCGCTCCATGAACCTGTATTTCCCAAGCGCGGCCGCGTCGATCGGCCCATAGACCATGCGGTCGGGAAACAGCGCCTGCCCGACGGTCAAGAAGATGAGCGGATCCCACCAGCCGGGATGGTTCGAATAGAAGATCACGGGCTCGCCCGCGATCGCGGGAATCGCCCCGCCTCCCGCGTCCTCCTTCAGCCGCCGCACGGCGTGAAAGTTCCGTGCGAGGTACTTCCGCACGTGCCACATGAACCAGCCGAAGAGCGTATGAGAGAACGCTGGCAGAACGTCCTCCCCCTTCCCTCCTCGCTGATCGCGGCCGACGTCATTCATGGCGGTGATGGTAGTCGGCGCCCGAACCGCACGGTCGGCTGGCGCGTCCAAGAACGACCTGCCCTCACACCCCGACCGGCGCCCGCGCAGCGGCCCCAGCCTGCCCCACGAGTTTGTCCTGATCGACGCAGTCGGCCGCGATCCAGCCCGACATCAACACCATGGGCATGCCCGGCCCCGGATGGGCCGAGCCGCCGGAGAGGTAGAGCCCTTCGACGTCGGGCGAGCGGTTGGCCGGCTTGAACGCACCGAGATACTTGCCGTGGCTCGCAAGGCCGTAGATGGCGCCGTCGAGCACGTGGTAGCGGTCGTTGATGTCCTGCGGCGTGAGGGCCCGCTCAAACACGATGTGCTTTTCGAGGTCTTTCATGCCCGCGGTTTGCTCGAGCTTGCGGATGATCGTGTTGCGATACTCGGGCAGCATCTTCTTCCAGTCGTGATGCGGCCGCAGGTAGGGCGTGTGCACCAAGACGTACAGCGACTCCCCGCCGGGGATCGCAACCTCCGGCTCGGTCACGGCCGGGGCACAGACGTAGCAGGTGGGATCGGGAGCGGGCTCGCCACGGCGGTAGATCGCCTCGAACTCCTCATGGGGATCGTGGGAGAAGACGAAGTTGTGGTGGATCAGCTGCTCATACCGCTTGTCGAGGCCGAGGTAGAGCACCACGCCGGAGCAGGCCGGCTCGTACTTCCGACGGCCCAGGAACTTCCGCTGTGGCTGGCCATCGAGGAGTTCGCGGTGGGTGCGAACGCTGTCGGAGTTGCTCACCACGACCGCCGCGGGAATCGTCTCGCCGGCGGCCGTCTCCACCCCGCGAACCTTTCCATTCTCGACAATGATTCGCCGGATCGGTGTCTTGGTGCGGATGTCCACGCCGAGATCCACCGCGAGGCTCGCCAGTGCCCGCGGCACCGCGGCCGTGCCGCCACGCGGATACCAGACGCCGTCGTTCGACTGCATGTGGGCGATTCCGCAGAGCACGGCCG
>JBBAVQ010000196.1:0-6026 GCA_040397625.1 Pirellulales bacterium
CCTTTGCCAATCACGGCAACGACGGGCCTCCTCCCTACGAGCCTTCTCAACTCGGGAAGCACTGGCTCCGTGGCCGGATTTGGGCTGTTTGGAGTGGCTTCTGGACAAACCATCAATACGGGATCGAGCGGCCAAACTGCCAACACGGTCGGTTTCGAAACTGTTCCGTCGTCGAAGCACCCCGGCGGCGTGATCGCAACGTTCTGCGACGGCCACACGCAATTCGTGAAGGATTCGATTAGTCCTTGGGTGTACGCCCAGCTTCTCACGAGCGACAGCAAGTGGAACGGATCAGCCTACGGGACCAACTCTACAAACATCAGCACCACGATCATGAATAGCGGGGCCAATCCGTACAAGTTGAGCGAGAACGACTACTGAGGACCTGGCATGAGTTTCGTGGCGGTGCCGGGAATACGGCCTCGCAGCGGTTGTTGAGCCTGTTGCCGATTCGCGCAAGTCGCCGAAGCGGCCGAGGGTGCTAAAGTTTCATGGACTTTCGCCCTCCTGCAGGACCATGGCATGTACGCTACCGCCACCTCGCTTCCCCCTGCCTTGACTGCTGACAATCGTCGCTCGATCGATCTCTCCGACTGCCGTGAGCGGCTCGTCCGCCATCGTATCTACGGCCTCGTGAACTCCGGCGACCGCCTGCGGCGGTTCATGGAGAGCCATGTCTTCGCCGTCTGGGATTTCCAGAGCCTGCTCAAGGCCATGCAGCAGCGGCTCACCTGCACCACGCTGCCGTGGGTACCCACGCCCGACCCCGAGGCCCGCCGGCTGGTCAACGAAATCGTCCTCGACGAGGAATCGGATGAGTTGCCCGAAGGCGGGTCGGCGTCGCACTTCGAGCTGTATCTCGAAGGCATGCGGGCTGCGGGAGCTGATACGGGCCCAATCGATCGGATGATCGAGATCCTGCAGGCGGGGCGGTTACCGCAGGTTGGAAAACCTGCGGCTACTTTCGGCGGTATGGGACCGCAGGTTGGAAAACCTGCGGCGACGGTTGGGGAGCTTGTGGCAATCGCGATGCGCGACGCAGGTGCACCACAAGCGGCTCGTGACTTCGTCCGAAAGTCCTTCGCCGTGATCGAGTCGGGCTCCACGCATGGCATCGTCGCCGCCTTCACCTACGGCCGCGAAGACGTGATCCCCGACATGTTCCGCAGCCTCGTTTCGTCCCTCGCCAGCCGCGACCCCGCGTGGGAGAGATTTCACTGGTATCTGGAACGCCACATCGAGGCCGACGACGAGAAGCACGCCCCCGTGTGCCGGCGAATCATGGCCCGCCTCTGCGGCGACGATCCCGCGAAGTGGGTGGAGGCATCGCGCGTGGCCAGGGAGTGCATCGAGGCCCGCATCGCACTCTGGGACGCAATCGCCGCCGAGATCGAGGCGATCCCGGCGGGGTGATGCCGGCGGACGGAGGAGCGAATCTGCAAGGGGATTCAGCCGTACCGCTTACGCGGTGACGCTTCCTGCACGCTGCAGGGATGCTTGACACGAGACGTGTACGCCTGTATCCTCCGTTCACCGACGGGCCCTTCGCGTGTAAGGTGAAACCATGTCATTCGCATCCGAAATCCGCAGCCGACTCGTCCGCGCTTTTCCCGAGAACCAGGCCGACCTCCTGGCCGAAGTGCTCGTGGAGTCTCACGCCGAACTCGTGAACCGTGCAGACTTCCACAAACTCACCAAGGTGGTTCATGACCTTGGGGAGGCCCAAAAGCGGACCGAGATCCATGTCGATGAACTGGCTCGTTCGCAGCAGGACATGCGCGCGACCATGCAGGACATGCAGGCGACCATGCGAGACATGCAGACGTCGCAGCAGGAGATGCAAGTCACCATGCGGGACATGCAGGAGTCTCAGCAGGAGATGCAGGGGTCTCTCCAGACGATGCAGGCTTCTCAGCAGGAGATGCAGCGGGCGATTACCGATCTCGCCAAGCAGGTGGGCGGGCTCTCCAATGCCGTCGGGGCCAACCTCGAAGACTTCGCCTGCGATCTCGTGCCCGAACTCCTCGAGAAATACTGGCGGTTCGTGACCGTGTCGGCCGGGCCCGAGGAACTCACCACCGCTGATGGCGTCGGCCGGGAGTTCGACGTGGTGGTCCGGGGCACGATCGACGGCCGGCCCGTGACCGTGCTCTGCGAAACCAAGGCGACCGTGAGCACCACCGAAGTGTCGAAGTTTCTGCGGATCGTGGAGAAGGTGCGCGCGGCCTATCCCGGCGAGGATATCCGGCCGCTGTTCTTCGGCTACAAGGCCAACTCGGCGGCTCGCGGGCTGATCACGCAGTCACAGGCGGCGATGATTTTTACCCGCGGCGTGATGATTCCGGTGGCGGCGTAAAAGGTTGTTTGGCACAGGTTGAAAACCTGTGCTACTGAGAGCGTTCACAGGTTGGAAACCTGTGCTACGGGGGCGCCGTCCAAGCCCAACGCCGTAAGGCGTGGGGCCGCGGAAAGCCCGGCGCGATGCGATCGGGCCGCTCACGCGGTTACGCTTTCCGAATCAGGAAGCCCAATCGCGCGAGCGATCGGGGGCCTCCCGTGGATCACGCGTCACGCGCGTCACTCGTCGAACGGCCGCCGGGGCTTGCGGTCATTTTCCACGGTTGCCTCTGGCTGGGCCGGGGCGTTCTTCTCCGGCTTGACCGCCTCCTCGGCTGGCTTCGCAGCCTCGCCCCCTTCGGGCACCTCCTGACGCTCCCGCCAGGGCTTGCCCGTCTCATAGCTCGCCAGCTCGTTCTTCAGCTGCTCTTCCACGCCGCCGCCGGCCGCAGCCTCCGCCTCCACCGCCCGCCGGCTGTATTTCGTGGCCTCGGCGAAATCCCCCTTCTCCGCATGACCCGCCGCCAGCGTGCTGATGATGTGGGGCTCCTGCCACTCCGTCGCCTCGCAGGCCTTCTCGGCCAGCACGATCGCCCGCTCGCCATTGCGGATGGAATCGTTCGGCGACGTCGCCAAGAGCCACGCGAGATTGTTGAGGATGCCCGTGTCGTCAGGCTTGAGCCCATGCGCCCTCTCGAGGTCGGCGATCGCCGCCACGTGGTCGCCGATCGAGATCTCGGCATCGCTGCGACCCCGCAGAGCCGCAAACGCCTCGCCGTCGGCCTCCAAAGCCTTCGTGAACCGCCGAATCGCCTCCCGCGGCTGCTTGGCCGCAAGGTAGAGCATCCCCAGCTGGCTGAGCACGGTGGGATCGTCGGGATTCTTGGCCGCGAGCCTGCGGAAGGCGCGGATCGCCTCGGGATAGTCTTCGCGTTCGGCCGCGATCAGCCCCTTGAGCTCGAGCGCGGCGGGCATCTCGGCATCCTGCTCGAGCACCGCCTCGATGTCGGCGAGGGCGCGGTCGGTCTGCCCGGCCTGCTGCAGAATCCGCGCCCGGAGAAGCCGGGCTGACTGGTCTCGAGGGGCGAGGTCCACCGCCCGATCGATGTCGGCCAGCGCCTTCTCGCGGTCACCCTGCACCGCAAACACCCGCGCCCGCTGCAGCAGCGGACCGGCCGCATCGGGATCGAGTTCGATCGCCTTGTCGAAGGCCTGGCGGGCGTCGTCAAACTGCTCGCTCATCATGCAGGCCATGCCGAGCGCCTCCCGCAGCGAGGCATCGCCTGGCTCCTCCACGATCGCCACCTCGAGATCCTCGCGGGCCCGCTCGTATTCGTCCTGCATCAGCAGATGAAGCCCGCGGGCTCGGCGCACGGAGGCATCGCGGGGGGCGAGTTCGACGGCCGCGTCGTAGAGCCGCAGCTGTCGCTCGGGGTCGTCTTCGATCCCGGCGAGCACGAGGTTGGCCTGCGCCCGCGGCAGCTGGTCGTCTCCGAGCAGTTCGAGGGCCTTCGTCGCAGCGGCTTTGGCCCGCTCGCGATTGCCGCCGGGCATGGATTCGAGCCTCGCGATCATCAGGTGCACCGTGCCAAACCCAGGATCGCGGGCCACCGCCTCGTTGAGGTCGCGCATCGCGAAGGCGCGAATCCGCCGCCAGTTCTGGTCGGGCTGGTCGGCATCGACCACCGCCCCGGTGAGCATCGCAGCCCGGTCGATCAGGGTGCCGGTGTAGAGGTCGTCGGCAAACTTCTTCGACCCCTCGTCGAGCCCCTTCTCGATCGCCTTCTTGCAGAGATCGAGCACCCGCGCGTAGTCGTCGATCTCGTCGATCTCGAGTTTGGCGTTGATCGCATCGTTGAGCAGGTCCTGGCCGTCCTCGGCCGCGGACGAGTCTGCGGCCTGCTCGGGCTGCACCTCGACGGCCGGCTGAGGATTCTCAGGCACCGGCTCCTCGGCGCGGAGGCACGGCACCCACAAGGCCACGACGGCCCCGGCGACCACGGCAAACCAACGACACGACGTCATGAGGAGCCTCGCAGCGGGGAACGCGACAGGCGGGACTGGAGCCACCATCGGCCGTCCTACCGGGGAGTCGTACCTGGGAATAGTATGCGGCAGCGGGCCCGATCGCCGCTACGCAGACTTACAGCGGGGCAGGCAGGTCGCGGCGGCTGAAAATCACGGCGCCCACGGCATAGGCCGCGAGGCCGATCGCCAGCAGAATGCCGTCGTACCAGCCGAGCAGCCGCCAGGCCTCCGGCCCGCCTCCCACCAGCTGCTGGGGCTCGTAGGCGTTGAGCACCGAGAGATACCCGATCCAGCCGAGCGGGCCGCTCAGCCGGCCAACGAGCTTTGCCAGGATCGCGGCGACGTAGAAGCCGCACATGATGCCGATCGTCCGCCAGCGATGGCTGTCGGCCGCCGAGACGCAGGCCGAGATCCCGGCCATGCAGACCATCAGGCCGAACACGTTGCCCGCGGCGGGCACGAACCGCTCCGGCTCCACCTTCCCCGCCCACGGCCCGAAGGCCACGACCGACCATACCGACGCCAACAGGATGCCGCAGAGCAGCGCCGCCGCCGCCGTGGTCGCCAGGGCCTGCGTGACGAACACCGCCGACCGCCGCACGGGCGCCGCCAGCATCATCTCCATGGTGCCCCGCTCCAACGGCCCCGACACCGCGTCGCTGCCCCGGGTGATGCCCCAGACCGTGGCCGCCAGCACGACCACCGGATCGACGAACGCCAGCGCCACGCGGCCTGCATAGGTGGCCACTTCGGAAAAGGGCACGCCCGACAGTTTCTGCCAGTCGGCCGGGATCACCTTGAGCAGCACGTTCTGGAAGGCGGGCATCTCGATCTGCGCGGAGAGCCAGATGTAGAGCCAGGGAAACGCTGCCCAGAGGGCCGCGAGCGAGAGCACCAGCACCCGCTGGTCGCCCCAGGTCTTCCGCCACACGGCGGAGTTCCAGAGCCAGCCGCCGCCGCTGATGCCATCCGGTGAGTGATGCGCCACGGTCGGCCTCATGCTGACTTGTGAAAGCGGTCATACACCGCCTGCAGGCCGACCGGTTCGACGCGAACCTCGGCGAGCGGCAGAGTGGCGAGCCAGCCGAGCAGGGGCGCCAGCGGCTCCTCCGTTTCGAGCACCACCCGCTCGCCGGTCGCCGCGGCGGTGATCCGGCCGGCAAACTCGGCAGGCACGCCGGGAAACGGCCCCTGCAGGTCAGCCCGAATGCGATGCCCGCGGCGGAGGTCGTCGATCGACTGCTCGTGCACCACCCGACCCGACCGCAGGATCGCCACGCGATCGCAGGTCTCCTCCACTTCCGAGAGCACGTGCGAAGAGAAGATCACGGTGCGGCCGCGAGACCGCGCCTCGCGGGCGAGGTCGAGCACGATCGACCTCGCGGTGGGGTCGAGGTTTGCGGTCGGCTCGTCGAGGATCACAAGCGGCACGTCGGTGGCAAGCACCACGGAGAGGGCGAGTTTCTGCCGCATGCCCGTGCTCATCCTGGCCACCTGCCGGGAGCAGTCGAGCCCCAGCCGATCGGCCACCCGGGCAGCCTCCTCACGACCACACTCCCGCCGCAAGCCGGCGAAAAAGTCGAGCACCTGTCGGCCGTCCATCCGCCGGAAGAGCCGCGCTTCGCCCGGCAGGTAGGCGGTGCGCGCCCGCACTTCCAGCG
>JBBAVQ010000197.1:0-6023 GCA_040397625.1 Pirellulales bacterium
CCTTGATGCGGTCGTCGTTGACGAGCTCGGCGATCTTCTCCTCGATCGCGTCGCGAGTCTGCTGGTAGGGAATCTCCGTGACCACGATCCGGTTTCGGTTCTTGCCGAACTCCTCCACGTGGGCCCGGGCCCGGAGCGTGATCGTGGAGCGGCCGGTCATGTAGCCGCGAATCAGGGCCTCGCGGCCCATCACAATGCCGCCGGTGGGGAAGTCGGGGCCAGGCACGATCTGCAGCAGTTCGCCCATCGACACGGCGGGGTTGTCGATCAGGGCGACGAGGGCCCGGCAGACTTCGTCGAGGTTGTGCGGTGGGATGCTCGTGGCCATGCCGACCGCGATGCCGCCGGCGCCGTTGACGAGCAGGTTGGGGAACCGGCTCGGCAACACGACCGGCTCGGTGTTTCGCTCGTCGTAGCTCGGCACGTAGTCGACCGTGTCGAGGTCGAGATCGTCGAGCATCATCGCCGCAATCGGCGAGAGCCTCGCCTCCGTGTATCGCATCGCAGCGGCGGGCAGGCCGGCGATCGAACCGAAGTTGCCCTGCTTGTCGATGAGCACGTGCCGCATGTTCCATTCCTGGGCCATGCGGACGAGCGTCGGATAGATCACGCTCTCGCCGTGCGGGTGGTAGTTGCCGCTGGTGTCGCCGGAGATCTTGGCGCACTTCACGCGGGAGGCGCCCGGCGAGAGATTGAGGTCGTTCATCGCGACCAGAATCCGCCGCTGCGAGGGCTTGAGTCCGTCGCGAACGTCGGGCAGGGCCCGGCTCACGATCACGCTCATCGCGTAGGTGAGGTAGCTGTCCTTGAGCTCCTGCTCGATCGGGAGCTCGATGAGCCGGCCGCCGGAAATGTCGCGCAGTCCGTCTTGCTCGGGTCGCGTGTCGGGGCTCTCGTCGCCGTCTGCAGGGGGGTTCTGTTCGTCTGCCAACTATTCGGCCTCCGGCCGCGTGCGGACCCGCGTCGGCCATTCAGATGGCCCCTGCGGCGATGCTTGAACATACCCGTCCCCCGGGGTCGGTCAACCGGCTCGAAATGCGGAGAATTCGGCTGCTTTCGCCCCCTTCGTGACGGCTTGACCCGCGCCGGCTCCGGCCCCTACTCTCCCGCCCCCCGCAAACCGTCGGGGCTGGGCCGTCGCGGCCTGCCACCACCTCCATCGGGCCCTCGTCATGCCGATCACCCGCTCATCCGGCCTGGCCATCGCGGCCCTGGCGGCGATCGTGCTGCTTCCCAACCTCGGTGGCCCCCCGCTCTGGGACGACGACGAGCCACGAAATGCCGCCTGCAGCCTCGCCATGCACGCCAGCGGTGATTGGGTCGTTCCCACCTTCAACGGCCGATTGCGGGTGGAGAAGCCGGCGCTCGTGAACTGGCTGCAGCTCGCCGGCTTCGCCGTCGCCGGCGTGAACGAGACCGGGGCCCGCCTCGCATCGGCCGTGCTCACGATCGGCACCTGCCTGCTGACGGGCCTGATCGCCGGACGGGTCTTTCGGCCGGACGTCGGGCTCTGGGCCGGTGTCGTCATGGCCACCTGCCTGTGGACGGGAGTGGGCGGCAGGGCCGCCACGCCCGACGCGGCGCTCGTCTTCTGCACCACGCTGGCCCTCTGGATGTTCGTCCGCGGGACGTGCCGCCCCGCGAACGATGGCTGCGGCTGGCGGGACGGACCCGTGGCCCTGTCTCCGGCCACGGCGGCCTGCGTCGGGGCGGCCTGCGGACTCGCCATGCTCGCCAAAGGTCCGATCGGACTGCTGGGGCCGCTGGCGGGCATCGGCTTGTTCTGCTGGTGGCAGGCGTGGCTCGACCCGGGCCGAGTCGGTCCGCTCGCGGGGCGGCTTGCCTCGACGGGCCGCACGGCCATCCACGCAATCAGGCCGCTCCTCGTGTGTGGCTCCGCAGCGGCGGTCGCGGCTCCCTGGTATTGGGCCGTCACCGCGCGAACCGACGGCGAATGGCTGCGGGGATTTCTGCTGGTGCACAACGTGGGCCGCTTCGCCGCGCCGATGGAGGGCCACTCCGGATCGCCGTTTGTCTACTTCCCGCTCGTCATCCTGCTGGGCACCTTCCCGTGGTCGATGGCCTCGGCGCTGGTCGCCGGGCACGCCGCGCGGGCGACCCGCGACGCGGTCGGCATGCGGCTGGCCGTGTGCTGGATCGCCGCCTGGGTGCTGCCGTTGTCGCTCTCCGGCACGAAGCTGCCGGGCTATGTCTGGCCCGCCTACCCGGCCATCGCCATGGCCGTCGGGCATTTCGTGGCGGAGTGGATCCGCCGGCCCGCGGCGACGACCGACCGCTGGATGCGGGTGGCGTGGATGCTGCTCGGTGCCTCGGGCGTCGCCATGGCGATCGGCTTGCCGATCGTGACGCATCGCATCGCCCCCGGCGCCGAATGGCTCGGCCTGATCGGCCTCGTGCCGATCGCCGGCGCCGCCGCGGCCTGGGCCTGCCAGTCGCTTTCGTCGCGGATTGCCGCGACCTCCGCCTGGGCGGCGACAGCCTGCGGCACCGTGGCGCTCCTGTTCGCCACCGGACCAGCGGCCGTCGGCCACGTGGGCGGCACCCGAGATCTCGTCGCCGGATTGCGACACCGACACGATGCGACCGTACCGATCGCGACCCTCAGGGCACCGGCGAGCGTGGCCTTCTACGCGGGTCGCATCACGACGTGCGGCGCGGTGGAGGAACTCGCCGAACCGGCGGACGTGGCCGCCTTCATCGCCGAGAACCCCCGAGCGCACCTGGTCGTCGATGCCCGCTTCGAAAAGCAGGTGACGGCGGCACTGCCAGCGGACTATGGCGTGCTGCGGACGGCGACCAGCTTCCCATCCTCGCGGCACGTGCTGCTGCTCGGCCCCAGGGATGGCGAGCCGCCGGCGCGGCTGGCGGCCGAGCCGGCGCTGACGCCCTCCTATCACTGATCGCGAGACCGTCTTCTCGATACAGCCCTCGATACAGCCTTCGCTTCGATACCGTCCAGGAACCATTCCGATGCCCAGCTGGAACCGTCCCCTGCTCCTCGTGCTGCTCGGCGCCCTGGCGACGCTCGCCGTCGCGACCGCGCCCGCGCCGCTCTGGGACGAGGACGAGGCCCGCTTTGCAGCCATTGCGAGATCGATGGTTGAGACCGGCGACTGGGTGGTGCCGATGTTCAACGGCGAACTGGCGGTGGACAAGCCGGTGCTCATGCACTGGTGCATGGCCGCCTGCATGAAGGTCTTCGGGGTCAACGAGTTTGCGGCCCGGCTGCCCTCGGTCATCGCCACGCTCCTGACGGCGGTGGCGCTCTTTCGTGCCGGACGCCGCTGGTTCGACGACACCACGGGCGTCGTCGCGGCGCTTGCCTACGTCGGCTGCCTGCTGGTCTCGATCGAGGCGCACGCCGCCACGCCGGACGCGATCCTCACCGCCTTGACCGCCTGGGCCACGCTGCTCGTGGCGGAATCGGTCATGCCGGGGCCTGCCGGCCGCCTGCAGACGTGCTCCCTGACGACGGCCGCAACTGCCGGCCTGCTGCTCGGCCTGGCCGTCGTCTGCAAGGGCCCGATCGGCTTCGTCGGACCGCTCGCGGTGCTCGGCCCGTGGACATGGTGCCTGGCGATGAGGGCCCGCACGACCGGCCGCGGCGCGGCAGCATCGAACTTCCGGCACCTTGCCGGCACGGCCGTCCCCGCGGCGCTGGATGCCCTGCGGTGCCTGCGGCCCATCACGCTCACCCTCTGTGCCCTTGCGGCGGCGGCGCCATGGTACGTGGCGGTGACGCTCCGCACCGATGGCGCGTGGACGAGCGGATTCTTCTTCGTCCACAACGTCGGCCGATTCATGGCCCCGATGGAGAAGCACAGCGGCGGCGCGCTGTTCCACCCGCTCACCATGCTGGTCGGCTTCTATCCGTGGTCGTGCTTCCTGCCGTTCGCCCTGGTCGTCGCGATGTGGCGGCTCGCGAAGGGCACGATCTCCGGTGTCACCGCCGCCGTCACCCTCCTGATCCTCGTCTGGCTGGCCGTTTGGGTCGGTGGGTTCTCGGCCGCCGCCACGAAACTCCCCAACTACGTGCTGCCGGCCTACCCCGCCGCCGCATTCCTGGTGGCGATCGTCGCCGTCGATGCGGCGAGAAAGGCCGCGACCGGGAGCTGGCCACACCCGCGGTGGATGGCCACCGGCCTGGCATCGCTGGCCTTCGGCGGCGTGGCCACCGCAGTGACGGTGATCGTTGCCACCCGCTTCGGTGTCCCGGGGGCGGAGGCGGCTGCGGCCGTGGGGATCGTTCCGATCGTCGGCACCGCCGCCTGCTGGATGCTGGCGACGCGCCGGCCGCTCGAGGCCGTGGCCGCGTTCACCATCACGGGGCTGGTCTACGCCGCCCTCGCGGTCGGACCGGCCCAGGCGCGGCTCGCAGCGGCAAACACGCTGCCTCGCTTCGTGACCGACGTCCAACGCGGCCGGGAATCGGCCCGCCTCGGCACCTACCTCGTCTCCAGCCCGAACGTCGTGTTCTACGCGCGACACCCGGTCACGCGGCTCGGCGACGGCAGCGTTGCGGCGGTGGCGGAGTTTTTTCGCTCCGCACCGGACACGCTGCTCCTCATCCCTGAAGACAGTTACGCCGCGATCGAGTCGGCGGTGCCGTCCGGATTTGGCATCGTCGGCCGGACACGCCCTGTGTTCCGACCCCATGACCTGCTCGCCGTGGGCAGGCTGACCGAGGGCGCACCGCGGACCGCAACGCTCGACGACGAGGAGCCCAGGCGATGAGCGACCACGCCTTCCCCACGGCCGCCGCTGGCGGCGACGGCCACGGCCCGGTGTTCCGCAGGACCGCGGCCGAGCGGCCCGTCCACGGACTGCTCTCGGTGGTGATCCCCTGCCACAACGAGGACCAGGTGATCGAGGCGACGCATACCCGGCTCGCCACGGTGCTCCCCGCCACCGGGCTCGACTTCGAGATCATCTACATCGACGACGGGAGCCGTGACGGCACCCTCCGACGGCTGGAGGCGATCGCGGCCCGCGACCCGCGGGTGCAGGTGATCGAACTCGCCCGCAACTTCGGCCAGCAGGCGGCGATGTCGGCCGGCCTCGCCGCCGCCCGCGGCGACGCGATCGTGATCACCGACGCCGACCTCCAGGATCCGCCCGAGGTGATCCCCGAGATGGTCCGTCGCTGGCGGGAGGGCGTTGACGTGGCCTACGGGAGGCGAAACTCCCGCGAGGGCGAGACGAAGTTCAAACTCGTCACCGCGAGCCTGTTTCACAGGCTCTTCGCGCGGATGATCCCCTACCCCATGCCGGTCGATACGGGAGACTTCAAGCTCATCGACCGCGCCGTGGCCGATGCGGTCATCGCGCTTCCCGAGAAGCGCCGCTACCTGCGGAGCCTCGTCCCTTGGGCGGGATTCCGCCACGAACCGGTGTGGTACGACCGCCACGCCCGCGTCGCCGGGGTCACGAAGTATTCCCCGTGGAAGCTCCTCAAACTCGCCGGCGATGCGCTGATCCTCTCGTCCGACGCCCCGGTGCGGCTCACCTGGCTGGCGGCTGCGGCACTTGCGGCGATCGGACTCGGCGGCATGGCCGTCGCCGTCACGCAGTGGTGGGGCTCAGTCATCTCGAAGCCCGGTCCCTCGCTGGCGGCGATCACGGCCGTCGTGGCGCTCGCGGCGGCGGTGCAGACGGCCGCCGTGGCGATCGTTGGCGAATACGTGGTCCGCGGATACCGCGAAGCCCAGGGCCGGCCCACGTGGGTGGTGCGACGGACGATCGGCCCCGGCCGCGCGGCCACCCGCCCCACCTCGAAGGCTGCCTGATACGGGTCACACGTCGGGCTCAGGGCTCCCCATACCCATTGCCGGACGCTCGCTACGAACTCAGGAAGCCCAATCGCGGAAGCGATGGGGGCATGCCGGCACCGCCGCGTCGCTCAGGGCTGCCCGTGCCCATCGCCGGACACTCGCTACGGCCCTCCAGGCAATCCTGTTCGGCACGAGATTTGCGCACCAGAAGGCCGGCAATTCGGGCAGGCT
>JBBAVQ010000198.1:0-6009 GCA_040397625.1 Pirellulales bacterium
CTCTGCGTGTCCGCTGCGCTTCGCCATCCTGGCTTCGCTTGCTCCCACAGCCCGGCTCCCGGGCATGGACAGCCCCTCGCTCACAACTCGTGACGCACCCAGGAAGCCCAATCGCGTAAGCGATGGGGGCATGGTCGCCGGGCCACTCGTGACGCACTCAGGAAGCCCAATCGTGTGAGCGATGGGGGCATGCCCTCCTCGCTGGTCGTGCTTGCAGCCGTGAGCCGTCAGCCGCGGCCGCGGAAGAACTTGCGGCCCTGACTCTGCTGGTACTGCGTCCAGCCGTCCTCTGCGGTGGCCTCGTTCTGGAGCAACTGGATCGTTCCGGCCATCTTGGCGTCGAGGTGGTCGAGATGGTGAAGGGCCACGGCCTCGAGCGTCATCGGCAGCTTCGGCGAACCATACTCGTACTGGCCGTGGTGGCTGGCGATCATGTGCTTCACGCGGACGGCCGCTTCGATGGCCAACCGCTGGCCGGTGCGGGTCTCGATCGCGCGGATCTTCGCGTCCACGATCTCGAGGCCCAGCAGCACGTGGCCGAGGAGTTGCCCCTCGTCGGTGTAGGAGAAGCCCTGCAGGCTCTCCAGTTCGCGGACCTTGCCGATGTCGTGGACGAGCACTCCCACGAGCAGGAGATCGCGGTCGAGCGCCGGATAGAGGGGGGCCACCCGGTCGGCGAGCCGCAGAAGATTGACGACGTGGTCGAGCAGGCCGCCGGCGTAGGCATGATGGTGCTTCACACCGGCGGGCGTCCGCTTGAAGGCGTCCATCAGGGCCTTGTCGGCGAGGATCTCGTCCACGAGCATCTTGAGCGGGACGGACCGAATGGTTCCCAGGATCGTCCCGAGTTCGGCCTCCAGGCGGACAAAGTCGTTCGTGGAGAGAACCTGGAACTCGCTCTCGTCCACCGTCCGCGGATCAGCCCGCTCGATCGCCGAGATGATGACCTGCATGGAACCCGAGTAGAGCTGGGTGTGCCCCTCGACGCGGACATAGTCGCCGTCCTCGAAGGCCCCGTAGTCGTCGTCGGAGGCGTTCCAGAGCCGGCCCGTGATCGTGCCGCTCTTGTCGGCGAGCTCCACCTGCAGATAGAGCTGCCCGTTGCGGTTCGGCCGCAGCTGCTTGTGCGTCGCGAGGAAGGTCTGATCGATCGGGGTCTGCTGCGGCAGTTCGGTGATCAGACGGCGTGGCATTATCGCAGAGTCTACGGCGGGTTTCCCCGCCTTCACAAGCAGCGACTACAATCCCGGCCCCATCCGGCAACGAGCCTTTCCCCACATCGCATCGACGGAGCCACCCATGGCCCAGACCGCCATCAGCCCCACGCGGGCTCAGGATTATCCCGAGTGGTATCAGCAGGTCGTCCGGGCGGCCGATCTCGCCGAGCAGTCGCCCGTCCGCGGCTGCATGGTGATCAAGCCCCACGGCTATGCGGTCTGGGAGCGGATGCAGACGATTCTCGACCGGATGTTCAAGGAGACGGGCCATCAGAACGCCTACTTCCCACTCTTCATCCCGCTGTCGTACCTCGAGCAGGAAGCGAAGCACGTCGAGGGCTTCGCCAAGGAGTGCGCGGTGGTCACGCACCACCGCCTCGAACTTGGCCCCGACGGCAAGCTGATCCCCACCGGAAAGCTCGAAGAGCCGCTCGTCGTGCGGCCCACCAGCGAAACGATCATCGGCGCGATGTACGCCAAGTGGATCCAGTCGTGGCGCGACCTGCCGGTGCTGATCAATCAGTGGGCCAACGTCGTCCGCTGGGAGATGCGTCCCCGGCTGTTTCTGCGGACCGCCGAGTTTCTCTGGCAGGAGGGGCACACGGCCCACGCCACGAGCGCGGAGGCGGTGGAGGAGACGCTCCGCATGCTCGAGGTCTACGCCACGTTCGCCGAGCGGGATCTGGCGATGCCGGTGGTGAAGGGACCGAAGCCGGCGGCGGAGCGGTTTCCCGGCGCCGTCGACACCTACTCGATCGAGGCGATGATGCAGGACGGCAAGGCCCTCCAGGCCGGCACGTCGCACTTCCTCGGCCAGAACTTCGCCAAGGCCCAGAACATCAAGTTTGCCGGCACGAGTGGCGCAGAGGAGTTTTGCTGGACGACGTCGTGGGGTGTGTCCACGCGGTTGATCGGCGCCGTGATCATGACCCACTCCGATGACGACGGGCTCGTGCTGCCGCCGCGGATCGCACCGCACCAGATCGTGCTCCTGCCGATCCACCGCACCGACGAGGAGAAGGCGCTGGTGATGGATGCCTGTCGGAAACTGCAGGCCGCTCTCGCCGCCTGTCAGTTCGGCGACGAATCAATCCGCGTGAAGATCGACGCCCGTGACATGCGGGGGGGCGACAAGGTTTGGCAGCACGTGAAGCAGGGCGTGCCGGTCCGCGTGGAGATCGGACCGCGGGACTTGGCGGCTGGCGCGGTGAGCGTCACCCGCCGTGACCGCGGGCCGAAGGACCGCGAGTCGGTGCCGCTGGCGGAGTTTCCGGCGAAGGCCGCGGCGCTCCTCGCCGAGATCCAGCAGGGGCTCTTCGACCGAGCGAAGGCATTCCGGACGGAGCGGTCGGTCCGACTCGAATCGGCCGCGGCCGTGCACGACTTCTTCGGGGCAGGGGAGGGGGCAGCCGGAAAGGGTGGCTTTGCCCATGTGCACGTCGCTGACGACCCGGCGGTGGCCGCGGCCTTCGATCCGCTGAAGGTGACGGTGCGGTGCATTCCGATGGACGGCGACGACGAACCTGGCACCTGCGTGGTCACCGGCAAGCCGGTGAGCCGCCGCAGCGTGCTGGCGCGATCGTACTGATTCTCCCGCCATCGGCGATGTACTCAGGAAGCCCAATCGCGTAAGCGATGGGGGCATGCTGGCACCGCCGCATCGCTCGGGACTGCCCATGCCCGTCGCCGGACGCTCGCTGCGGGCTCCGGCCCTTCGCTCGCTCGATGCTGACTGCGCTCCGCCATCCTGGCTGCGCTTGTCAGCAACGCCTGCTCCCGGGCACGGGCAGCCCCTCGCTGCCTCTCGTAGCACAGGTTTTCAACCTGTGTGCCTTTCTGGGCCGCCTTGGTGGTTCCTCCGCAAGGACGAGTTCGGACCGGTGGCTAGAATGAACAGCTTGGAGTGTCGGCCGGAGGGTGGCCGCACGGAGCACATTGCGCATCACGTGGCTGGCCAATGACCGTGGAGAAACTCAACGCGTGGTGGGTGGCCGCCGTGGCGGCTGTGGCAGGCGTTGCGGTCGGGGCCGGCGGCGCATTTCTGCAGCGAGCGACTCCATGGACGGTCGGCGACCTGCGCGTAGCGTCGGCGGTGTCCGGTCCGGCCCCTCGGGCAGAGACGGGCGAGGTGCGGCACGCCTTCGGCACGCTCGGCACGGGCGGAAGCGGTTCTCATGAGTTCCTTGTCCGGAATGGTGGCGACGGCGCCCTCACCCTCCGCAAGGGAACGACAAGCTGCACCTGCACCGTCAGCGACTTCGAGGCCATCGAAGGTGGCTCGGCAGATGGCACGCGAGTGGTGCCGCCAGGCGGTGAGACGAAGATCCGCGTGCAGTGGAAGGCAAAACCGCCGGGAGGTCCGTTCCGCCAACAGGCCACGATCCTTACCGACGATCCACGGCGGCCGGAGGTGGTGTTCACCGTGGAGGGCACGGTCGTGCCCACGTGGAAGGCAGTCCCCGATTTGCTCGCGGTGCCGCGGGTGTCGGCTTCTTCTGGCGAGCGGGTGACCGCCGATGTGTTCACGTACGGCACGGAACCTCCGGTAGTGACCGAGGCGACCCTTGACGACCTCAAGATCGCCCAGTTTGTGTCGCTTGCCACGGCGCCGCTGTCGGCTGAGGAGGTCGCTGGTGAGACGGGAGCGACCGGCGGGTTTCGGCTGACGGTCGATCTGAAACCGGGTCTGCCGATCGGTCCGCTGAAGCGGATGATCCAGGTTTCTTTCACGATGCCGGAACCCCTCGTGGCGGAGATTCCGCTCGAGGGAACGGTTGGGGGTGATCTTGTCATGGCTGGCCCCGGATGGGATTCCTCCCGTCAGGCCCTGCTGCTGGGGACGGTCTCCGGCAAGACGGGCCTGCGCACGAGGGTATTTCTCACGGCGAAGGGGCCGCATCGCGACAGCGTGCGGCCGACGGTCCGCGAGGTGGTGCCCGAGTTGCTGCAGGTGACGATCGGCGACGGCAGCCCGATCGGCACCGGCGGTGCGGTGCGGATACCGATCGATATCGTGATTCCGCCGGACAGCCGAGCGGTCAACCACCTCTGCTCCCAGCAGGGGCCGGCGGGCCGGATCGTGCTCGCCACCGGCCACCCCGACTCGCCCGAGTTCACGATTCCCGTGTGCGTGGCGGTCGGCCCCTGAGCCATCCATGAACAGACTCGTTCCGGCGGTCCTGGTCTTCTGCGTCGCCCTCGCATGCATCGCCGCGGTGCCAGAGCGAGGTGCCGACGTCTCCGATGAGATCGTGTCGAAGTTCCAGGAGCGGAACGGGCCGATCTTCACCGACTGGCTGGCCCCGCAGGCTGTCCTCGTGATCACCGGCGAACTCGACGGCTACATCGAGCCCTGCGGCTGCACCGGCAAGGAAAACCAAAAAGGTGGACTGAGTCGGCGGCAGAACTTCCTCCGCGCGATCGAAGAGGCCGGCTGGCCGCTCGTGGCCGTCGACGTGGGCAATCAAGTGAAGCGGTTTGGCCGGCAGACGGAGGCGAAGTTTCAGTCGATCGTGGACGGCCTGCGGGCGATGAAATACGCGGCCGTCGGGTTTGGGCCCGGTGACCTGCGGCTGCCGGCCGAGGAACTGGTGGCCGGCGTGGCCGCCGTGGGCGACCAGCCGACGCCCTTCGTGAGCGCCAACGTCGGCCTGCTCGGCCTCGACGCGGGAATCACGCCGAGGTTTCGCGTGGTCGAGGCGGGCGGGTTGAAGATCGGCATCACCAGCGTGCTTGGCGACCAGGAGCTGGCGCGGATCAAGAACGCCGACGTCGAGTTTGCGCCGGCGAGCGAAGCGCTCGCGAAGGTGGCGGCAGATCTCGCCAAGGCGGGCTGCGACCATCAGGTGCTGCTCTGCTTTGCAACTCCGGACGAGACGAAGGCCCTGGCGGCGAAGCATCCGCAGTTCGACATCGTGGTGACGGCGGGCGGAGCCGACGAGCCGCCGCTGGAACTGCCGCCGCTGCCGGGCGGCGCGAAACTCGTGGAACTCGGCCACAAGGGAATGTTCGCGGTGGCGATCGGCTTCTTTCCCGGCAAGGACAAGCCCGTCCGCACGCAGCGGGTGCCGCTCGATGCCCGCTGGGGGGAGTCGAAGGACATGATCGACCTGCTCGGCACCTACCAGCAGAAACTGGAGACGCTTGGGCTCGAAGGGCTCGGCCTCGTGCCGATCAGGCATCCGTCGGGCCGGCGGTTCGCGGGGAGTGAGGCGTGCGCGGAATGCCATCAGGCCGCCTACGACGTCTGGAAGGACACGCCCCACGCGACCGCCCTGACTACGCTCGAGGAGCAGAAGCCCCGGCGCGACGGCGATCCGGAATGCCTGTCGTGCCACGTGACGGGCTGGGCACCGCAGCGGTTTGAGCCGTTCGAGGGAGGTTTCACCGGGATGAAGACAACGCCGCAGCTGGCGCACCAAGGCTGCGAGAACTGCCACGGGCCCGCGGCGGCGCACACGGCGGTGGAGCGGGGCGACGTGCGGGCGAGCGAGGCGGAGCAGGAGCGGCTCCGCCAGGAACTCGTGCTCACGCTCGCCACGCCGGAGGGCAAGCAGAAGGCGGTGAACAACTGCCTGGAGTGTCACGACCTCGACAACAGCCCGCAGTTCGACTTCGACGAATACTGGCCACAGGTCGAGCATTCCGAGCCGGAGCAGGCCGCCGCGACGCCGGCAGCCGCTGCGTCGGTGCCGTAGGGTCGGAAGTCGTCGATCGCGATGTGTCTGCCCATGCCCTCGTAGCACAGGTTTTCAACCTGTGCCGAATCGGCGAACGATTCAAAAACAGGTTG
>JBBAVQ010000199.1:0-5989 GCA_040397625.1 Pirellulales bacterium
TGCTGTCGGCGAAGTGGGGCGACACCACGAGCACCATGCCGATGCCCATGTTGAAGACCCGCTCCATCTCGTCGGCGGCGATGCCGCCGAGCGACTGCACCCATGGAAACACCGGTGGCACCTGCCACGAGCCCCGCTCGAGCACCACCTGCACGGTGTTGGGAACGATCCGGGCCAGATTTTCTACGAGCCCGCCACCCGTGATGTGGGCGATCCCGTGGACGACCTGCTTCACGCGGTAGTGGCCGAGCACGGCCTTGACGGGTTTCGCATAGAGTCGCGTCGGTGTGAGCAGGGCCTCTCCCACCGTGCACCCGCCGAGGGCCGGCACGCGGTCGGCCACGCTCAGCCCGCCGAGTTCGAACACAGCCTTGCGCACGAGGCTGTAGCCGTTGGAATGGAAGCCGCTGGAGGCGATGCCGAGGGCCACGTCGCCGGGCTGGATCTGGCGGCCGTCCACCAGCCGCTTCCGCTCCACCACGCCCACGCAGAATCCGGCGAGGTCGTATTCGCCGGGGTGATACATGTCGGGCAGGATCGCCGTCTCGCCACCGACGAGGGCGCATTCGCATTCCACGCAGGCGTCGGCGATGCCGCGGACGATCTGCTCGAGCAGTTCCGGATCGTCCTTGGCGAGTGCCACGTAGTCGAGGAAGAAGAGCGGCTCAGCCCCCGTGCAGAGTGCGTCGTTGACACTCATCGCCACCAGGTCGATGCCCACTGTGTGATGCACGCCCGTCTCGACTGCCACCTTGAGCTTCGTGCCCACGCCGTCGGTGCACGAGACGAGGAGCGGATCCTCGTAGCCCCGCGAGAACAGGCCCTTGAAGTCGAGGGCAAACAGGGCGGCGAAGCCCCCTTCCTGGCTCATCACGCGAGGGCACTGCGTGCGCCGCATGTGCGCGGGAAGGCGGGCCATACCCTGGCGGTACAGCTCGAGATTCACGCCGGCGCTGGAGTAGGTGGCTCCGCTCACGTCGGTATCATCGCCGCGGGAGGGAGCGTCGCAAGGCCCGGTGGTATCATTCGCGGATGCCGCCGCGCAAGCCCTCGCCGCGAAAGCGGGCCCTCGCCCGCAAACCGCTCCCGCCGCTCCAGTTCACCCAGCCGCTCCCCTACGGCGCGATCCTCCGCGACGGAGGCGTGCAGTTCGTGGTCTACAGCCGCTCGGCGACGGCGATGCGCATCCTGCTCTACGAATCGGCCGACGACGCCGCGCCCGCGGAGACGATTTCCCTCGATCCGTCCCGCGACCGCTGGGGCGACATCTGGAGCGTGTTCGTGCCGGGGCTCGGCGCGGGCACGCTCTACCACGTCCAAGCCGACGGCCCCTTCGATCCCGAACGCGGCCAGAGATTCGATGGCCGGGCCCGGCTGATCGACCCCTACGCCCGGGCACTCGCCGGCGAGTTCACCTTCGATGCCGGGGGCCTGCTTGTGCCGCCGCGGTGCGTGGTGATCGACGACGCCTTCGACTGGCAGGGCGACCGGCACCTTCGCCGCGGACTCTCCGACAGCGTGATCTATGAGATGCACGTCCGGGGATTCACCGCGAGCCCTACGAGCGGCGTCGAGCATCCGGGCACGTATCTCGGCGTGATCGAGAAGATTCCGTATCTCAAATCGCTGGGCGTGACCGCGGTCGAACTCATGCCAGTGCACGAGTTTGCCGCCGCCATGCCCTCGGCCAACGGGACCGTGCGGTCGAACTACTGGGGCTACGACCCGCTGGCCTTCTTCGCCCCGCACCGCGGCTACGCCGCCGACCCCACGCCCGGGGCGCAGGTCCGCGAGTTCAAGGAGATGGTCCGGGCGCTGCATGCCGCCGGCATCGAGGTGATCCTCGACGTGGTCTTCAACCACACCGCCGAGGGCAACCAGCTCGGTCCCACGCTCTCGTTCAAGGGGCTGGAGAACCGCGTCTACTACATGCTCGGCGATGGGGGCTCGAGCTACCGCAACTACACCGGCTGCGGCAACACGATCAACGGCAATCACCCCATCGTCCGAGAGCTGATCTTCCTCTGCCTGCGGAACTGGGTCCACAACTATCACGTGGACGGCTTCCGCTTCGACCTCGCGAGCGTGCTCAGCCGCGACCGTAACGGCGACCTGCAGCCGAATCCGCCGGTCGTCGAGGTGATCACCGAGGATCCGGCGCTCGCCGACACCAAGATGATCGCGGAGGCCTGGGACGCGGCAGGCGCCTACCAGGTGGGCTCCTTCGCCCGGCTGCGCTGGGCGGAGTGGAACGGCCGCTACCGCGACGACGTCCGGCGATTCTGGCGGGGCGACTCGGCCCAGACGGGGCATCTCGCGACCCGCATCGCGGGGTCGAGCGACCTCTACGCCGAGCACGGCCGCCAGCCCTGCCACAGCATCAACTTCGTCACTTCGCACGACGGCTTCACGCTCGCCGACCTCGTGAGCTATCGCGAGAAACACAACGAAGCCAATGGCGAGGGCAACCGCGACGGCGACAACAACAACTTCTCGGAAAACTACGGTGTCGAGGGGCCGACGCGGCAGCCTGAGATCGAGGCGGTGCGGGCGCGTCAGGTGCGCAACATGCTCGCCACGCTTCTACTCAGCCAGGGGGTGCCGATGCTGCTCAGCGGCGACGAGTGCGGGCGGACGCAAAGGGGAAACAACAACGCCTGGTGCCAGGATAACGACGTCTCGTGGCTCGACTGGGGGCTGGTGGAGTCCAATGCCGGCCTGTCGCGGTTCGTCCGCGAACTCGTCCGTTTCCGGTTGGGCAACCCGACGCTCCGCCGCCGTTCGTTTCTCGCCGGGGGAGCGAGCGGCTCGGGGCGACTGCCCGACGTCGAGTGGTTCGGCGCAGGTGGCGAACCGATCGACTGGCATGCGGGCGACGGAGGCATCACATGCTTCTTCGCCGCCCCATCGGCGGAGCGGCTCCACGCGGGCAACAACCTCGAGGCCGGCGGGCTGGAGGGCACACCCCGTCACGTGCTGATCGTCGCGCACGCGGAGTCGCAGCCGGGGTCGGTGGTTCTGCCCAGGCCGGCGGCCATCCGCGCGTTGCCGTGGCGGCTGTTCGTACACACCGGTCAGGTGCCGCCGAACGATATCTTTCCCGATGGCCGCGGCCCGCTCGTTGACCTGACGAAGCCCCTGGAACTGCCTGGCCGATCCCTGGTCTGCCTCGTGGCGAGCCCGGCCGCGGCGGCCGCGATGCGCGTGGCTGTTCCTCGGAACTGACGGCGGCGGGTACGATGGCGTTCCGGTTCCGCCCTTCCAGAACCCGCCTCCCGAGGACTCCATGCCCACGAACCGCCCGCTCGCTTGGTGTGCCCCCCTGATGCTTCTTGCTGGTGCGATCGGATGCGATCAGCCGGCCCCGCCCTCCGGTGCGGTCCGTCCGTCGGCACCCGCGGCCCACGCCCCTGCCGACCACGCAGATCACGATCACGCCCACCACGACCACGATCACGACGAGCCGACGTCGTTTGCCGACGGTGTCGCGAAACTCAAGTCGCTCGGCGAGGATCTTGCCGACAAACTCGCCGACAGTGCCGGTGAGGCTGCCGACGACGCCGTCCACGACATCGGCCACCTTCTCGAGGCCGTCCGCGAGCAGGCGACGAAGGCAGGGCTTGCCGATGCGGCCACCACGGCGCTCGATGAACTCGAGGAATGCTTCGGCAAGGTGGACGAGGCGTTTCACTCGGGGAAGGCAGACGCCGACCCCAAAAAGGTGCTGGAGTCGATGAAGGAGCGGCTCGAGGCCGCGTTCAAGGCGCTCGAGGAGGTGAAGTGATGCAGTCAGTTTTTCGTCGTCTGATGGTTTGCGCACTCGCCCTGGTGTTCGGCATCGCGGAAATGTCTGCGATGGCGGAGATCGACACCACCGCCATCCGTGGCACGGTGATCCTGGCCGAGGAGCCGGCCGGCGCCGTCTCGATCGCCGATGCCAAGGCGAAGCTGACCGCGACTCCGCAGCCGGTGGTGGTGGCGGGGCGGATCGGAGGCCGCGGCACGTCGCCCTTCGGAAAGAACGAGGCCACGTTCTCGATGCTGGAGATTCCGACCGACGATCATGCCGCCAAGCCCGGTCACAAGCCCGACGACTGCCCGTTCTGCAAGAAGCGGGCGGCCAACTCGCCGATCGCTGCCGTGAGCTTTGCTGGAGCCGATGGCAAGGTGATACCACTCGACGCCGAGAAGTTGTTTGGCCTCGCCGAGGGGCAGGATGTCGTGGTGCGGGGCAACGGGTTTTTCGACCCGAAGCTTGGCATCCCCGTGATCCAGATCAACGCTGATGGGCTGTATCTCCGCAAGGCGAAGTGACCCGATGCGGACGGCGTTCAAGGAATGGGCGGCGATCTGCCGGGCGCTGGCGACGGGCCGGCAGGACGTGATCCTGCGCAAGGGCGGAATCGTGGAGGATGGAGGTGAGTTTCGCCCCGAGCATGCCTCCTTCCTCCTTCTCCCGACCTTCCTGCACCAGTCCCCCGACAGCCTGATCCCCGAGGCCCGCGACCTGCTCGTGGGGATCGATGACGACCGGCCGGCGGAGGGGACCGTCGTGTTCCGCCATGCCGCCACCATCCGCGAGGCGAAGCGGGTGCTGAAGTTCGACGACCTCGCAGCCTATCGACAGCGCCACGTCTGGTCCGATGCGGTCGTCGCCGAGCGGTTTCACCGCTGGAAGGACGAACTGCACGTGCTGGAAGTGGACGTCTCCCCCCTGCCCTCGCCGATCACGCTCCCGTGGCACGAGTCGTACGGCGGCTGCCGCTCGTGGGTGGAGCTGCGGGCTCCCGCATCCTGATCCCGTCCCAGCCCAACGTCGTGAGGCGTGGGGTGAGGCCAGGACGGGGCCGAGATCGTTCCCAACGCTGTGAGGCGTGGGGCGCGGCCAGGACAGACGCGGCGTCTTCTCGACCGCGCCCGAGGCCTTACGGCCTTCGGCTTACACGGGCGGCTACCAGCTGAACGTCCTGGCCCGCGGCATGCCGCGTCGGCCGTGGACGATCGCGTCAGCGGACCACGCGGGCGCCGCCGCCCTTGATCTGCTTCTCGACCTCGGCCCGCGTGGCCATCGAGGTGTCGCCCGGCGTGGTGCTTGCCAAGGCTCCGTGGGCGGCACCGTAGTCCACCGCCTTCTGCGGGCAGTTGAACTCCAGAAAGCCGAACGCCAGGCCGCTGGCGAAGCTGTCGCCGCCGCCGACGCGGTCGAGGATCTCGAGTTCGGGGTACTTGCGACTGTCGTAGAACTTCCCGTCGTGCCAGCAGATGGCGCTCCAGTCGTTCTTCGTGGCCGTGATCACCCGGCGGAGCGTCGTGGCCGCCACCTTGAAGTTCGGGAACTCCTTGACCGCCGTCTCGATCATCTGCTTGAAGGCGCCCGTCTCGATCTCGCTGATGGCATGATCGACGCCGGCCACCTCGAAGCCGAGCGAGGCGGTGAAGTCCTCCTCGTTGCCGATCATCACGTCGACGTGCTTCGCGATCTCGCGGTTCACCTCGCGGGCCTTCGGCTGGCCGCCGATGCTCTTCCAGAGGCTGGGCCGGTAGTTGAGGTCGTACGACACGACCGTGCCATGCTTCTTGGCCGCCTTCACGGCCTCCACCGTGAGCGCGGCGGTCGTCTCGGAGAGCGCGGCGAAGATGCCGCCGGTGTGGAACCAACGGACGCCACGTTTCCCGAAAAGGTGGTCCCAGTCCACGTCGCCGGGCTTCATCTGGCTGGCCGCCGTGTTCCCGCGGTCGGGCACGCCGACGGCGCCCCGGATGCCGAAGCCCCGCTCGGTGAAGTTGAGGCCGTTGCGGACCGTGCGGCCGATCCCGTCGTCGGCCTTCCACTGGATGAAGTCGGTGCCGACCCCCCCCTGCATGATGAAGTCTTCGACGAGGTGCCCCACCTCGTTGTCCACGAACGCGGTCACGACGGCCGTCTGCAGGCCGAAGCACTTCCGCAGGCCGCGGGCGACGTTGTATTCGCCGCCCCCCTCCCACACCG
>JBBAVQ010000200.1:0-5888 GCA_040397625.1 Pirellulales bacterium
TACATGAAGCGGCACTGGTTGGCCTTGAGCGTCTCCTGCGGCACGTCGTAGGTGGCGATCGTGCCCAGGCCCCGGATCGTGCAGTCGCGGAGCAGCACGTGCGTGCAGGCCTCGAAGTGCGCCACGTCTCCACCGCCAGCCGAGATGTCCAGACCATCCAGATAGAGCCGGCGACAGTTGAACGCGTTGATCGCAGGCATTCTCACCGTGCCCACCCCGTCGGCAGCCCGCACGATCACGGGGGCCGTCACCGTGCCGCGGCGGCTCTCCCAGTAGTTCGGGATGCTCGTCTCGGAATATGTGCCGGCGGCGAGATTGATCCGAAAGCCGGTCGTGAGCGGCACGCCGCTCGGCACCCGCCGCCAGGCCTCGGTCACGGTCCGCAGAGCCTGTTCACGAACGGCACCCGACGCGGAATCATCGCCGCGGACGGGATCGACCCAGACATCGATCAGCGTGGAACTCCCGATGTCGAGCATCGGCAGCGACACGTCTGCCGCCATCAACGAGCGGCTCTCGAGTTGCTCACATTCGAGTCGCGGCCGACAGCCAGATCGGGCACGCATGAAAAGTCTCCTCGAACCGCGACGGCCTTGCCGCGACCGGTTTCTTCTGCTGCCCCTCTTGAGAATCGTACGGATGACGTGCCCTGGTCAGGCAAAACGCGGTTTTCCGGCCCCTTCCGAGAGAGACACATGGGTGGCCACGACCGAGATTCCAGGCCCTCCAAAAAACGGCGACAGCTCGACCACGCCGGCAGGAGAGCCAGCGGAGCGTCACCCGCCGGGGCGGCAGCAGCCGGCATCAACACGCCGTCGGTCACGCATGCGTGCAGGTGCACATGGTGATTGAGCGCCGAGCCAAAGCGATGCAGAAAGGAGATGCCACCGAGCCGCGGGCGAGATGCGCCGCGGTCTGTGCCATGTGGCGACCGTTGCAGGAAGGGCAGACGCCGCGACTCTTGCACGAGAACGCCACGACGAATCCTGTACCGCAGCCCGTGCAGAGCGCGCGGGCGAAACCGAAGCAGAAGATGCCGCACTCGAGATAGCCGCGGAGCTCCTCCTCGACGTAGCCCGGCACGGGCCGCTCAGCGCGGTCCCGCCACTGGATCGTATACGTGTTCTCCCGTCCACTATTCGTCGGACGCGGCCGCGGCGATCGACAGACACAGGTTGGAAACCTGTGCTACGTGGGGAGCCGGAGCAGCCGCGACGTAGCATCGTGCGCCCGTCACGGTGAGTAGGCCGGCGGCAGCGGGTCGCCGCGCTTCTCGACGGCGGCGCGGGTCGTGATCAAGACCCATTCCTCGCCGTCCCTCTCCTTGACGATGTAGACGAGTTTTCCCTCGGGGTTCGACTTCGCCAGGATCACCCGCAAGATCTCATCGGCCGTCTTGTCCGTCTCGTCGAGGCCGAACGACTGGTTCTTCGTGATCCCCTCGAGTTGCAGGTCGCCACCGAGGATCTCCATCGGTACGCCCGTCTCGTCCGACACCATCTGGATCGACCGCTCGAGGTTGTCCTTCGCGAAAGTGAGCGTCATCGTCCTGCCGAGTTTTCCGAGGACCCCCTGCGGCTCGGCGGCAGCCGGCCCAGCACTGGCGGCGACCGGTGCGCCGGGCGTCTGGGCAAGCGCGAGTTCCGCTGCCAAGGCGATGTTGTGCGAGGCATGCCGCGGCAGGTAGGCGTTGAGCACCACCCCCTTCCCCTCCGCGCCGCTCCGCAGCTGCGACGTGAGCACGCGAAGCATGCCGGGTAGACGAAGCACGAGCAGGCGGCCGTACGGATCGGGGTTCAGCGCGGTGCAGTAGGCCTCCACGGTGTCGGCGAGCCCCTCCACGCGGCCGCCGATTGCGGGGGCAAGCGTCTTCGCCGAAACGTCGAGCGTGGGCACGGCGTCCATCTCCACGTAGCACGCGTCGCCAAAGTGGAGCGAGAGGGCCGCCGCCTGCAGGCCTTCACCGAACAGTCCGTCCATCGGCTCGGCCAGTTTCGCGAGCGGCCCGGCCAGCACCGGCCGGCCCGAGGTGAGCAGATAGTGCGGCGAGCCGAAGAGCGTGACGTGGCGGTCGCCATCGAGCATGCCGACGAGCGCCTCGAGGTCGCGAGGCAACGCAGCCTTGAGGACGGCCGAGTGATCTTGGGCAAGCGGATTCGTTTCATGGATGATCCGCGCGATGAGCGGCTCCGTCGTCGCCGCGTTCCCCGCGCCGTCGGGGGTGGCCAGCATGATTCGCGGTGCGATCACGAGCACGCGTCCCGCCTCCACCTTGGGCACCCAGAGCGAGAGTGTCGCCGTCTGGTAGACCGTTTCGCCCTCGATCACCTCGGCTGTCGCCGCCCCCCACGCCTCCGCCCGCGCCGCCTCGTCGGCCGGAGCGGCGTGCCCTTTCGCAAACCACACCGCGAAGCCACCGACCACTTCGTCCGCCCCCCCTGCCTGCCAGCCGGCCTGGACGACTTCGATCGCCGCCGCATCGCCACCGCAGAGCTTCACGAGCCTGTCATGGGCGGCCTCAGCCGCGGACCCGAGGCACTTGAGAAACAGGCGTCCCTCGTCGTCGGCCTCGATCTCCGCCAACCGCGCGAGGAGCACCAGCTGCGATCCCGGCGGCAGGTAGGCAAGCGACGGTGGCGAGCCGCTCGTCGGCGAGGCCCACGGCGCGTCGGGGTCATCGACGATGATCTGCGTCACCACCTTGGGCGACGTGGCCACCGCCGAACTACTCCCTCCTGACAAGTCGGCAGGCTGGTGGCCGGGCTGCGGTGGCACGGACTCCGACTTCGCCCCAGACGCGTCGATGGGCTCTGAGTCCTTGGCGACAACGTCTCGCTTCGTTGCTGGCCGACGTGCCGCATTCGCGTCGCGACGGCGGGCATTGGCGAGATCAAACTGGCTCAGCACGGCAGCGACCGCCGCCGCGAGGACTGCCCCCGCCACGAGCCCACCGATCATGCCGAACCACTTTTTGAACCGCGGCCGCGCACGCGGCAGTGATGGTTCGATGACGCGAGGCGATGCAGCAGCCGCCTTCGCCGTCGGCGCGATGGCCGGCACCGCCAGGCCGATGGCTCCCGCGATGGCGTTGGCTGCCTCACCGGCGTCGCCGTATCGCTGCGCGGGATCGCGGGCCGTCATCCTGGCGACGACGTCGCGGAGCGGTTGCGGCACCGACTCGGGAAGCGCTGCTGGTCCGAGCGCGGCCGCCGCCCTCACGGCGGTGACGACACCGCCGTCCCAGTGTGGAGGCTGCCCCGAGAGCAGCGCGTGGAGCATGCCGCCGATCGCGTAGACATCAGATCGCGAATCCGCATGGCCGTCTGGCCTCAGCAGTTCCGGGGCCAGGTAAGCCACCCGCCTGCCCAGCCTCGCGAGCCGTTCCTCGTCACCCGTAGGGACAACGGGCGAGACGATATGCGGGTCGCCCGCCAGCGGAAACTGCAGGAGCCGCACGCGTCCGTTCCGCTCCACGCCTCCCGCCGGCGGCGGCTCGCGGCGGAGCGCGTCGAGCGACAGGTTGCCATGAACGGCACCTCGCGCGTGAATCTCGCCGACCGCCTTGGCGATCTGCCAGGCGAGCACACCCGCCTGCTGGGGCGGCAGCGGACCGAGGCGTTCCAGTTCGTCGGCGACATGTGTGCCTGACACCAGTTCGCAGACGACGAACTTCATGCCATCCTGCTGCTCGAGCGCCCAGGTGCGGCTCGTCATCGGGTCGCTGGCCGCATGGGCCACGGTGGTGCGTTCCACGATTGCGGTCCAGACATCGCGGTCGCGGCATCGCTTGGCGTTGAGCATCATCACGGCCACCGGGCGGCCCGACGGCTCATGGCGGGCGGTGAAGAGGAGGCCGTCCCCCTCTCGTTCGTGCCGTTCGAGGAGCCGGTAGTCGCCCACGAAGAACGGGCCGGTGTCACCGATCAGGAGCCGCTTCGCCTGCCAGCGGGTGATCGCGCCGCGGCTCATGAGCCAGCCGGCGATCGCCTTTGACGAACCGTCGCCAGCCACGGTGGGGAGTGCCGCGGCATACTCGGCGCGAAGTGCGTCCGCCGCATCCGGCTCGAGCAGCCGGGTGCGGACAAGCAGCTGCCAGAGTTCGTCGGGCGTGGGTGCGGGCATGGCGTGTCCGGCGAAGTGGGCCAATGCCCCGATCGTACCGCCTACGGCCACCGCCGGCGTAGGCGGCCGCGGCGGGCGCATTCCGTCCGCGGCTGCTATCATCCCCGACCCGCACGAGGGTTCCCACGGAGACTTGTTTCCATGCGCGGCAGTGACGCCACCCGGATCTACTTTGAGCGGGCGGCCGATGAACTCGACCTCTCCACGAGCATGCGGCGACTGCTCGCCACGCCCAAGCGGGAAGTTCAGGTGCAGCTGCCCGTGGAGCGCGACTCCGGCGAGATCGCCACCTTCATCGGCTATCGCGTGCAGCACAACGACGCCCGCGGACCGTTCAAGGGAGGCTTGCGGTACCACCCGCAGGTCGACCTCGACGAGGTCCGGTCGCTGGCCGCGCTGATGACCTGGAAGACGGCGGTCGTCGACATCCCATTTGGCGGCGCGAAGGGGGGCGTGGCCGTCGCGCCCCAAGACTGCTCGCTGCGAGAGCTCGAGCGAATCACGCGGAAGTTCGTGGATGCCCTTCACGACCTGTTCGGACCCGACGTCGACATCCCCGCGCCCGACATGGGCACCACTGCCGACATGATGGCCTGGATCATGAACCAGTACGGCCGCTACCACGGCTTCGCCCCCGGATGCGTGACGGGAAAGCCGGTCGAATACCACGGCATTCCTGGCCGCGAGGAGGCGACCGGCCGAGGCGTCGGCGCCCTCACACTGAAGCTCTTGAGCAGGCTCGGACGGAAGATCCCGGGCACGCGAGTCGCGATCCAAGGATTTGGAAACGTGGGCTCCCACGCGGCAAAGTATCTGGCCGACGCCGAGTGCCGCTTGGTGGCCGTGGGCGATGCGACGTCGTCGCTGCGAAGCGACACAGGCCTCGACGTGCTCGAACTCCTGCGGCACACGCGGGCCAGCGGCGGCCGGCTCGCCGGCTTCACGGGCGGCGACATCATCCCCGCCACCGAACTCCTCGCCACCGACTGCGACGTGCTGATCCCGGCGGCGCTTGGGGGCGTGATCACCGCAGCCAATGCCGATGCCATCCGGGCGCCGATCATCATTGAGGCAGCCAACGCCCCGATCGAGCCCGAAGCCGACGACCTGCTCGCAGGCCGTGGCGTCGTGGTGCTCCCCGACATCCTCGCCAACGCCGGCGGCGTGACGGCGAGCTGGTTTGAGTGGGTGCAGAACCGCCAGCACTACCAGTGGGGCCTCGACCGAGTCCGCGGCGAGCTCGATCGGATCCTGGGCAAGGCCTTCGAGGAAGTCTGGCAGCTCGCCCAGTCGCGAAAGGTGCCGCTCCGCACGGCCGCCTACATGGTGGGCGTCGGCCGCGTGGCCCGAGCGACGGCCCTCGGCGGCGTGGGGTGAGGCAGCAGCTTCCCCGTAGCACAGGTTTTCAACCTGTGTGTGTTCCTGACTCGCCCTGGGCTCGCGGCATACCATCCCTCGCATGTGATTCCGAAAGGGGGAGCAGCCGGATCGGGGGCACGCGCAGAAGCCGGTGCGACGTGTGCCACGCAGCGGTCGCACCGAAGCGTTTGAGCAGAGAACTCACACGTCCCGCCGGCGCCGAGCATGCCTCCGGCCGGCTGCGGCGCCGCTCCAACACGGCAGGTGTCCACCCACACCCACATGGGCAGCCCCGAGCGGCCGCGACGGGGTCACCGGGTTGCAAACCTACACTCTGTCAATCCACAGGTTAAAAACCTGTGCTACGGTGAGTCACAGGTTGAAAACCTGCGCTATGGTGATCCACA
>JBBAVQ010000201.1:0-5861 GCA_040397625.1 Pirellulales bacterium
TCGCGGTCCCTCGTAGCACAGGTTTTCAACCTGTGTGTCTTCACGGTTCGCAGTGGACTCGGGTATGCACGGGTGTGATTCCGGAAGGAGGAGCAGCCGGATCGGAGGCACGCGAGCGGTAGACGTGTCATTCGTGTCTTGCCTGAGTCGTGAACCACCGTCTGTCCGAGCCCAACGCCGTGAGGCGTGGGGCGAACCACCACCAGACGCAGCATCGTGCGTGGTGCGCCGGCGCCGAGCATGTCTCCGGCCGGCTGCGACGCCGCACCAACTCGCGAAGCTCACGCGCGAGCCGCTACCGGACCGCCTCGTAGGTTCGTCCGGCACGGCCGCGGGACGTCTGGGCGACGGCGATGTCGTAGAGCCGCTCGCCGGCCGGCGTCGGATAGCGGCCCGTCAAGCAGGCCTGGCAGAGGTCGGCTGCGTCGAAGCCGATCGACCGGGCGACGGCCTCGATCGGCAGGTAGCGGACCGAGTCGGCCCCGAGCCGGGCCGCCATCGCCGCCTGGGCGGCCTCCGTGAGCACGCCGTCCGGGAGAAACTCCGGCGCGAAGAGTTCGTCGATCGTCGACATGTCGATCCCGTAGAAACACGGGGCCACGATCGGCGGGCAGGCCACCCGCACGTGAATCTCGCGGGCGAGCCCGAGCGACCGCATCCGCCCCAGCAGGACCTTCATCGTGGTGCTGCGGACGATCGAGTCCTCGACGAGGATCACCCGTCGGCCTTCGAGCACCTCGCGGAGCGGCGTGTATTTCGTCTCGGCCTTCTGTCGCCGGCTCGACGCCCCGTCGATGAAGGTGCGGCCGGTGTAGCGGTTGCGGATCAGCCCCTCGACGCACGGCACCGAGAGCCGGAAGGCCATCGCGTCGGCCGCCGCCTTGCTCGTGTCCGGAACGGGCACGACCACCGTGTCGCCGTCGATCGCCACCGTCTCCAGCCGCGCGAGCTCTTCCCCGAGTCGCTTCCTCGAAAGATACACACTGCGGTCGTCCATGGTGCTGGCGACGTTGGCGAAGTAGACCCACTCGAAGAAGCAATGCGCCTTCCGCGGCGACTCGGCAAACCGCTCGATGCGCATCCCGGTGGAGTCCACGATCAGGGCCGTTCCCGGCTCGAGCGTGCGGATCGACTCGGCCGAAAAGCCGAGGTTCAGCAGGGCCACGCTCTCACTCGCCGCCGCCACGAGCGATCCGGCGCGGGCGTATTCCATCGGCCGGATGCCCAACGGATCGCGGGCGACGATCAGCCGGCCACAGGCGTCGAGCAGCGCGATGTTCCAGGCGCCGTCAAACCGTGCGGAGATCGCCGCGAGCAGTTCGACCGGGTTTGGATCGGCATCGCCCGAGAGCTCCTTGCCGATCACATGCATCAGCACCTCGGTGTCGTTGTCACGCGCGAGGTGGTTGTCGTCGGCGGCGAGGATCTCGGCCCGTAGCTCCGGATAGTTGGCGAGTTGGCCGTTGAATCCAAACGCGAACCACTTCCGCTTCTGGATGTGCGGCCGCTCGAGCGGCTGGGCGTAGCCCCGGTCCTCCGCCCCGCAGGTCGCGTAGCGGACGTGCCCGATCGCAGCCCGGCCCGCGTGCTGTTCCATCAGGCTCTCGAACTTGCCGCGGTGGTTCATCCGAAACACCTCGCTGACGCTGCCCACCTCCTTGTAGGTGGCGAGCAGCTGGCTGCGGGAGGGATTCCAGGCAGTCATGCCGGCGGACAACTGGCCGCGGTTCTGGATGTCGAGCAACATTCGGGGCATCAGCCGCGAGATCTCCTCCGGGCCCTGATCCGGGCAGAGCGGGCTCTGCTCGCCGCCCGGGAGGTGGTAGATGGCGGCCAGGCCGCACTCGTGAAGCAGGTCGCTCATCGGGAGGAGGCCTCGGCGGGGCTGCGGGGCATCCGGCGATGATCAAAGCCGAGGATGCAGTCCAATCATAGAGGTCGCGGCGCGAGCCGCTCAACCGTCCGCCACCGCGCCGCCGGATTCGCAGCCGGGCGGCGTTGCCGCGAATCGCCGCCAAACCGCCGCGGGTGGCCCGAGGGGGTGTGGCGCAGGTACGATACGCGACCTTGCGGACCCTCGTGGATCGCCCCCGCGCCCCGTCGCCATGACCGACCCGCTCCGCCACGAGATCACCACCGCCGCCGACCCGATCGTCGTCAAGGTCGGTACGCGTGTGCTCACCGGCCCGGATGGTCTGCTCGACGCCGCCCGCATCGAGTCGCTCGGTCGGCAGATCGACGCAGTCGCCGCAGCGGGCAGGCGGGTGGTGCTCGTCAGCTCGGGAGCAGTCGGAGCCGGCATGGGCCGCCTCGGGCTTACCAAGCGGCCGAGCGAACTGGCGAAGCTCCAGGCCGTGGCGGCGATCGGCCAGAGCTGCCTGATCGAGGCCTACGAACGGGCGCTTCGGGGCCGCGGCCGCCACGTCGCCCAGGTGCTGCTCGTCGCCGACGACCTCCAAGACCGGTCCCGCTACCTCAACATCCGCACCACGCTGCTCACCCTCCTCGACCTCGGGGCCGTGCCGGTCATCAACGAAAACGACACGGTGAGCGTGGAAGAGTTGCGGACGTCATTCGGCGACAACGACCGCCTCGCCGCGTTGGTGGCCACGGTCATCGGGGCACCGCTGCTGGTGCTCCTCTCCGACGTGGAGGGCCTCTTCGACCGCCACCCCTCTGAGCCCGGTGCGACGGTCGTGCCGCACGTGCCGCGAATCGATGCCGCCGTGGCCGGCCTCGCCAAGGACACCCTCGGCGGACTCTCGAAGGGAGGCATGGCAAGCAAGATCGCGGCCGCTCGAATCGTCACGGAGGCCGGCGGCAGTTGCATCGTGGCATCCGGACGCGACGACGGCGTGATCGAGGCGATCTGCCGCGGTGAGCCCATCGGGACGCTGTTCACGGGCCGGTTCGAGACGATGCCAGCCTGGAAGCGCTGGCTCGGCTGGTCGGCCGATGCCCGCGGGACCGTCGTGGTCGATGCCGGTGCCCGAGATGCCGTCGTCGCCGCCGGCCGCAGCCTGCTCGCCGCCGGCATCCGCTCCCTCGACGGCGACTTCGCCTCGGGCGATGTCGTGGCTCTCGCCGACGACCGCGGCCAGGTCTTCGCCCGGGGACTCGTGAACTACTCCGCCGCCGACCTGCTGCGAATCGTGGGCCTGCGGACGGAACGGATCGCGGAGGTGCTCGGCTCGACGCCCTATGGCGAGGTCGTGCACCGCGACAACCTCGCCGTCATCGACCGGAGCGGAGCCGAGCCGCGGTAACCAACCGACCATGCTGCAGGAACTCCTCATCGTTCTCGGCCTGATCCTCGCCAACGGGTTCTTCTCCGGCGCGGAGATGGCGATCGTCGCCAGCCGGCGAGGCCGCCTGCGGGCGCTGGCCGAGAAGGGGGATCGCCGGGCTCAGGCAGCGCTCGATCTGGCATCGAGCCCCGATCGCTTCCTCCCGACCGTGCAGATTGGCATCACCCTCGTGGGCACGCTGGCCGCCGCCTACGGTGGCGACCGTCTGGTGAGCGGGTTCACGACGTGGATCGCCGACCACGCGCCCCCAGCCATCGCCGCGGTCGCCCGTCCGATCGCCCTGACCGTGTTCGTGATGCTGCTCTCGTTCGTCACGCTACTCCTCGGCGAACTCGTGCCCAAGCGGCTGGCCCTCCGACAGGCCGAAGCCTTCGCTCGCCTCGCCGCCCCGGCAATGCAGCTCTTCGCCTGGATCGCGCGGCCGCTCGTCTGGGGCATGAGCGCGGCCACCTCGGCCGTGCTGTTTCTGCTCGGCGCCCGCAAGCAGACCGAGCCGAGCGTGTCGGTCGACGACATCGAGCACCTGCTGGAAACGGGTCGGGCGGAGGGCATCCTCGAAGCGGTCGAGTTGTCGGTGGCCAGCGAGGCCCTGCGGCTCGGCGAGCGGAGCGTTCGCGACATCATGCGGCCACGGATCGACGTCGACGCCCTCGACATCGAGACACCGCAGGCCGAGATCATCGGCGCCATCGCCATGGCAGGCTACTCGCGGCTCCCGGTCTACGAGGGGTCGCTCGACCACATCATCGGCTACGTCTCGATCAAGGACGCGCTTCGCCACGCCTGGATGGGCTGGCCGATCGAGCTGCGAAAGATGCTCCACCGGCCGATCTTCGTGCCCGAGACGATGCCGCTCGACCGGCTGCTCGAGCTCTTTCAGAAGGAGCGAAACCAGCTCGCCATCGTGCTCGACGAATATGGCGGCACCGAGGGCCTGGTGACGCTCGAGGATGTTCTCGAGGAGCTTGTCGGCGAGATCCACGACGAGCACCGGCAGGCCGATGCCCACGCCTTTGTGCAGCGGGAGGATGGCTCCTGGCTGATCGACGGCAGCGTCGCCGTGGACGACCTCGTCGATCGCTTCGGGCTCAAGGGCGAACCGCTGCCCCGCGACTACACCACGATCTCGGGGCTCGTGCTCGCCGAGCTCGAGCGGATTCCGGCCGCAGGCGACGTCGTCACCTGGCGGGGCCTGCGGATCGAGGTGGTCGACATGGACGGGCGGCGGATCGACAAGCTCCTCGTCGCCCGAACGTAGGGGTCGTCCAGCCTTTTACGGCTGGGGAGCAGAGCGGTCGATGATGTCCTGAAGCACGAAGGGCGTCGGGAACGGCTCGTCGAGCTGCTCGAGGAGCTGGCGATAGCGGTTGACCACCTCGACGATGTCGTCCGCCGTGAGCGGATCCTCGCGGAGCACCTTCGAGGCGTCGAGCACCTCCCGCCAGGCGGCGAACGACTCCTCGTAGGCCTGCTTCGCCGACTGCAGACGGGCGGCGGCAAACTCCGTGTCGGCCCGCCACGTGCCCTCCCGCGCCTTGAGTGCCGGCTCGGTCACTTCCGCCTCGCAGCAGGCCTTCCAGAAGTCGAAGTTCACGATGTCGCGATACCGGTCGATCATTTCGGCCCGCTCCCGGGCCTCGGTGTAGTCGCGGGCCAGTTCCTCCGCCTTGGCCCGGACGTCGGAAGGGGCCTGCCTCGCGACCATTTTCCAGGTCACGGTGAGCTGGTTCTCGGCCGCCGAAGCGGCCAGTTGCTGGGCCTCGTTTCGCTCCATCAGCGGCACCTCGAGCGCCTTTCGCTGATCGTCGGTGAGGGCCGCCCGGCGGCTCTCCTCGAGTGTCTTGAACTGCCCGGGGAGCAGTTTCTCGAGTTCGGCGGCGATCCCTGCCGCCCGCTTCTCCTCCGATTCCCGCAATCGCAGCTGGATCGGCACGCCCCAGCTCGTGGAAATGTCCCGCTCGGCAAACCGGGCCAGTTCCTCGTTGGCGAGCTTCCAGCCGTCCTTCGCGGTCGCGCCAAACTCGCCGTCCTCCTCGAGGGCCCGGGCATAGTTGATCGACGTCATCATCGGCTCGCTGTGGAAGATCAGCGGCGTCGTCTTGAGCGGTGCGCCGCGATCGACCAGCGCCTGGCCTGCCCGGTATTTCTGCCTGCCCACCAGCCAGTTGTCGCGTTCGGGCAGCGTGCGATCGGGATCGTCGCGGTCGTGGAAGTCGTCGTCGGCCTTGAAGAGCCGCCGGTACTGCACCTTCTCGTCGGCCTTGCCGATCTTCTGGCCGATGAACCAGCCCATCCGGCCGAGCAGCCGCGGCTCGCGCGTGTTGTAGGCGATGCCCTGGCGGAGGAACTCGATCCCCTTCATCACCCACGCGTACCGGTCGTGGTAGTCGTCGAACTCGACCGACGTGTTGTAGGAGAGGTTGTGGGCCTGGAAATCCCAGACGGTGTAGAAGTTGGGCTGGAGCTTCGTCATCTGCTCGAGCGTGGCCGAAAGATTGGCCCAGTCCTCGACCTTCTTGTAGTGGTTCGCCCGGTCCCAGAGCAGCGTCACGG
>JBBAVQ010000202.1:0-5839 GCA_040397625.1 Pirellulales bacterium
CGCCGGCCTCGGCCAACGGAGGGCAGCCGTACGCCTTACGGCGTTACGCTTCCTGCGGCCTTGAGGTGCGCCTTACGGCGTGAGGCATTCTGCGGGCTCAGGAAGCCCAATCGCGTGAGCGATGGGGGCAGCGTCCAACGGAGGGCAGCCGTGCGCCTTACGGCGTTACGCTTCCTGCGGACGGCGTGAGGCATTCTGGGGTGGCCTTCCTCTCCTCAAAACCGCGTCGATGGTGCATAACAGGCCGGGAAACGAGTCCGGCGGCTGCTGAGCCCGGAGTCGGACCTGGGTTTATCGGCCATGAGCATGCAGCGCACCGGAATCGTCGTTCCCCACACGCATTGGGACCGGGCGTGGTACCTGCCGTTTCAGGCCTACCGGCTGCGGCTGGTCGAGATGGTGGCCGAACTACTCGACCTGCTCGAAACCGGCGGCCTGCCGAACTTCGTCCTCGATGGGCAGACCGTGATCCTCGAAGACCACCTCGCCATCCGTCCGCAGGACCGCGGGCGGATCCGTGCCCTCGTCGAGGCGGGGCGGATCACGCTCGGCCCGTGGTACACCATGCCAGACTGCTTCCTGGCGCGGCCCGAGTCGTTGATCCGCAACTTGCAGCGCGGCCTCAGCACGGCCGTCGAGCACGGCGGAGCCTCGCGGGTGGGCTATGTACCCGACTCGTTCGGGCACTTCGCCCAACTGCCGCAGATTCTCTCCGGCTTCGGCATCGACTCGTTTCTCTTCATGCGGGGCATGCCCGTCGAGCTTCGGGATCGCGACGGCGCCATTTTCCTGTGGCGGGCTCCGGACGGATCCGAGGTGCTCGCCACCTATCTCCGCGAGGGCTACTTTCCGCTGGGCGCGCTGGGGCAGGAGAGCTTTCACGGGAGGTACGACGGTCTGCCCGCCAGCGAGGAGCGGGCGCGGGAGCGGTTGAGCCACACGCTCGCACGGATTCTGCCCTTTCACAAGCAGCCGGTCGTGGTGCTGCCTGCGGGTGGAGACCATCTGCCCGCCCGCGGTGATCTGAAGCTGCTGGTCGAGCACCTCAATGCCACGCAGGCCGACGTGCAGTTGCGGTTCGGCGGCTTCGAAGACTATCTCGCCGAACTCCGGGCCACGGCGTCGCCCGACGAGCTTCCGGTGTATGTCGGCGACCTCCTGGGGCAGGCAGACCATCCGCTGCTCCGCAACGTGCTCTCCTCGCGGATCGATCTCAAGATCCTGAACCATCGGGCCCAGTCCCTGCTCACCCGCGTCGTCGAGCCCTTGACCGCCTGGGCCAGGATCAACGGCCTGCCGAGCGCTGAGCCGGCGCTGCTCCAGGCCGCGTGGGATGCACTGCTGAAGAACCACGCCCACGACGACATCTGCGGGTGCAGCGTGGACGACGTGCATCTCGACGACGTCCAGCGATTCCACGAGGTCCTCGCGCTCGGCCAGGAACTGCTCACCCGTCAGATCGAGCACGTCGCCCAGCGGCGGCTACCGGCACTCCCCTCCCCCCGCTCCGCCCGCGTCTTCGCCTTCAATCCCCATCCGTGGCCCGTCGCGGTCTCCGCAGCCTTCCGCATCCTGCTGCCCGACGAAGGAGGCGAGTTCTCCGAGCCATCGGCGGCGCGCCGGCTGCGCGGACTCGATGCGGCTGGCGCGGACATCCCGGTGCGAGTCCTATCGAGCTCTTGCAAGGCGATCCGCAACCGCTACCTGGAAACCACCTGGGGGCGGGCCTACGAGGCGCAGGCCGAGTTCCACCTGCCTCCGCTCGGCTTCGAGTTCCTCACGTTCAGCGAGACGGCCGAGCCGCTCCAACTCGCCACGATCGCGAAGCCCACGCCCGTGCCGGGGGCTCTCGTCGACGCGATCCGATTCGAGCTCGACGCCGACCTCGGCGACGGCTACTCGCACGGGCCATGCGCGGAGCTTCCCGTGCAGCGTGCCCGCCTCGTCTCGGCAGCAGCAGATGCCCAGATGGCAAACGTCTTTCATCTTGCCTATGAGATCTGCGGCCCGGCGTCGATCTCGCGGGATGAACTCGCGAGCAGGCCGCTGCAGGAATGCCTTGGCCCGCAGGTTACGATGCCGATCGCGGTGCGGGCCGAGCGGCGCTGGGGCCCGCCGGCGGCGTCTGAGCGGTCATTCGTGTGGGAACTGAAGGTCTCCTATACCAACGGGTGTGCCGACAGCCGCCTGCGGGTGGTGGTCGATCCGCACACGCTCACCGGCGGCGGACTGGGCGCGTGTGATCATGTCGTCGTGGACGGTCAGGCACAGTGGTGGTCGCTGCCGGCGACGGCCGCCGCTCACGAGCTCTGGGACGGCCCGCTCGCCACGCCCGCCTACCCGGGCGAAAAACCCTATCCGGTGCATCACACCAACGACGGCATCGTCTGGAATGCCACTACCGGTAGTCCCTTCGCCGGCGGCGTGGGCCTGCACGAGTTCGAGCTGGTGGCGTCGGCTTCGTCGGCGGTGCCGGCCGCGGCGTTCACGCTCCACCGCGCGGTCGGCTCGCTCTCGGTGCGGGGTGGCCGGATCCGGTCGTGCCAGGCCGGGCCGCAGCGTCCGACCCCCGACGCCCAGATGCAGACGCGGCTCGACCACGTCCTCGCCATTGGCCGTGCAGCAAACGTCGTCGAGGCGATGCGGCTCTTGAAGGAAGCCCTGCATCCCTGCTGGATCCAGGAGTGCCCCGTCGTGCCGGTGAAGTCGGCGAGCGGGCCTGACGCGGTCACGGCATCCCTGCTCGACATCGGCGCAACACCGCTCGAACTGATGAGCCTGAAGCCGGCAGCGGGCGAGGGGCTCGTCCTGCGGCTCCTGAATCCGACCGGCGACGACGTCACGACGGCCGTGTTGCTTCCTGGGCTGCCTGCTGGAAGTTTTCGGGCCACCCGCGTGAAGCTCGACGAGACGACGACGCTCTCCTCCGTCGGCCTCGGGATCGAGCGGCGGCTATCGCTGACCTTCAGGCCCTTCGAAATCCAAACCTGGAAGATCGCACCATGCTGAGGATCACGGGAACGTTCATCGACGAGATCACCCACGACATTCCGCCGCAGAACTGGGGCAAGCGGGAGTGGGCGGCCGATTTCGACGCCATGCGGGCGATCGGGATCGACACCGTGATCCTGATCCGTGCCGGCTATCGCGAGCGGCTGACGTTCGATTCCCGGGTGATCGGGAAGCATCGCCCGTGCCTGCCGGCCTACCAAGACCTCGTCGATCTGTTCCTCAGCGAGGCGGAACGCTGCGGCATGAGGTTCTTCTTCGGCACCTACGATTCGGGCGACCACTGGATCAACGGCAACTACCAGGCGGAGAGCGACCTCAATCGCGACTTCTGCAGCGAGGTGATCGAGCGCTACGGGCATCGGTCGGCGTTCGCCGGCTGGTACATCAGCCACGAGATCAACACGTTCAACGCCGGCATGATGCGGGTCTACGACGAGCTCTCCCGGCACCTGCGGTCGCTCAAGGACGTGCCCATCCTGATGTCGCCCTACGTGAAGGGCGTGAAGCAGTTCGGGGCGGGGGCGATCTCGCTCGACGAGCACGTCAAGGAATGGGGGGCTGTGTTCCGCGACCTGGAGGGGAAGGTTGACATCGTCGCGTTTCAGGACGGGCAGATGTCGTTCCTGGAACTGCCCGAGTATCTCAGGGTGAATCGCGAACTGGCCGTCCGGCACGGCCTGCAATGCTGGAGCAACCTGGAGAGTTTCGACCGCGACATGCCGATCAAGTTCCCGCCGACCGACATCCGCAAGCTGCTCTACAAGGCGGAGCAGGCGTCGGCCGCCGGGGTGGATAAACTCATTACCTTCGAGTTTTCCCACTTCATGAGCCCCAACTCCACCTACCTGGCCGCCCGCCAGCTCTACCAGCGCTACCAGGAGTGGTGGCGCGGCGAGGATCTCTGACATGACGCAGCACACCGGCGGTGCACGAATCACTGCGGATCGGTTCTCGGTGTCCACCGAAACCCTCCGCGGCCTCCGCAGCGAGTTCGAGAACGAGTTGTTCGGCAGCGTGATCCCCTTCTGGGAGAGGCACTCCTGGGATCGCGAGCACGGCGGCTTCTGGAACTGCCTCGATCGCACCGGCAAGGTGTTCGACGTCACCAAGTACGGCTGGCTGCAGGGCCGCGAGACCTGGCTGTTCAGCAAGCTCTACCGCACCGTGGAGCAGAAACCCGAGTGGCTGGCGATGGCCCGCAGCGGCGCCGAGTTTCTCCGCTTCAAGGCCCTCACGCCCGACGACCGGATCCCATTCCGGATGACGGCCGACGGCACGCCGATCTACGTGCAGCGGAAGATCTTCAGCGAGTGCTTCTACATCATGGCGATGGCGGAATACGCCCGCGCCAGCGGCGACGAGAGCTATCTCGACGAAGCGCGGCGGATGTTTGCGCTGGTCTGGGAGTGGGCGTTCGACTGGAAGAAGGTCGGCAGGCCGTCCTACGCCGGGGAGACGCCGCTGCAGTCGCTCGCCGTGCCGATGATCCTCATGAATCTCATCGAGGAGCTCACCGACGGGAAGGCCGCTCCCTACGAGCGGGAGCTGGAGGAATGCCAGCAGGCCTTCCTGCGGCACGTGAAGCCCGAAGAGAAGCGGGTCTATGAGTTTGTTCGGCCGGATGGGTCGCTCTGCACCGACGTGCCCGAGGGCCGCCAGCTGAACCCGGGCCACGCCATCGAGGCGGGCTGGTTTCTGCAGCACTGGGCGCAGCGGCAGAACAACGCCGAGCTCTCCGACCTGGCCGTCAACATCGTCCGCTGGTCGCACGCCGAGGGCTGGGACAAAGAGCACGGCGGGCTGTTCTATTTTCTCGACGCCCTCGGCCACTCGCCGGTGCAGCTCGAGTGGAACATGAAGCTCTGGTGGCCGCACTGCGAGGCCCTCTATGCCCACCTGCTCAACTACAGCGTGACGGGCAGCGAGGCCGACTGGTCGCTGTTCGAGGCCACCAGAAACTACACCTTCGCCCACTTCCCCGACCGCACCTATGGCGAATGGTACGGCTATCTCGATCGTGAGGGCCGCGTGAGCCAGTCGTTCAAGGGGGGCGCCTACAAGTGCGCCTTTCACGTGCCGCGGGCGCTCCTGCTGTGCCGGAATCTTCTCGAGACACTGGAGCAGCGACCTTCATCGGAGCCACGATCATGAACTGGTTTACCGGCACGAACGTGCTCGCCCCGCTCGACTACGGCTTCATTGCCGCCTACCTGGTCGGGATCATGATTCTCGGCCTCTGGCTGGAGCGGAAGGCCCGCGACAACATCGACGCCTACTTCCTGGGCAACCGCAGCCTGCCGTGGTGGGCGCTGGGCGCCTCGGGAATGTCGAGCAACACCGACATCGCCGGCACGATGGTGATCACCGCGCTCATCTACTCGATGGGCGTGAAGGGATTCTTCATCGAGATCCGCGGTGGCGTCGTGCTGATCATGGCGTTCTTCATGATCTTCATGGGCAAGTGGACCCGCCGGGCGCAGGTGATGACCCTCGCCGAGTGGATGCGGCTGCGGTTCGGCGACGGCCACGAAGGCCGCACGGCGCGGCTGATCAGCGCCCTGGCCAACCTGGTCGTCTCCATCTGGATCATCAGCTACTTCGCGGTCGGCGGCGGCAAGTTCTTCGGCAGTCTGATGGGCATCGACGACCGCGTGGCCTCGATGGCGCTGATCCTGCTGACCATGACCTACACGGCGGCCAGCGGGTTCTACGGCGTGGTCTGGACCGACGTCGTGCAGGGCGGCCTGATCCTCGTGGCGGTGCTCTACGTGATCGTGCTCGCGATGACGCAGGTCGTGCTGCCGCCGGAGTTCATGGTCTCCGTGCC
>JBBAVQ010000203.1:0-5833 GCA_040397625.1 Pirellulales bacterium
GGATACCAGACGCCGTCGTTCGACTGCATGTGGGCGATTCCGCAGAGCACGGCCGGCGACTGCTCGGGGCAGCTGCCCACGTACTGGGTGTAGTGGTCGAGCATCTGGGCCGCCCGAGCGTCGGGCACGTACGACCGCACCGTGCCGGCCACGCTGTGGCCGGGCCGCATCCCGATCAGCTCCTTGAGGAAGCCTACGGAGAAGCTCTTGCGGACGTTGACCATGTCTCCCATGCCGCCGACGCTCCGCCAGAAGAAGAACTCGTCGGAGATTCGGTGGAGACGCTGCGAGAGGTCCATGAAGCGGCCGTAGCCGTCGCCCGATCCCGAACCGGGGGCGAACTCGTCGAGCGTGGCCCGCATTGTCGGCACGTCGGCGACGAGGTCGAGCGTGGTGCCGTCGTCGAAGAAGCTCCGCCACTGCGGATCGAGCGGCACGAGGTCGAGATACTTCTCGAGGTCGCGGCCCGCCTCGGCATAGATCCGCTTGAGCACCCGCGGGATCGTGAGGATCGTCGGCCCCATGTCGAAGCGGAACCCCTCCTCGGAGAGCACGGCCGCCTTGCCGCCGACCCATGGGTTCTTGTCGCACAGGGTGACGGCATAGCCGCGGGCCGCGAGCGTGCAGGCGGCGGCGAGACCGCCGAGCCCGGCTCCCACGACCACCACCCGATCGTCTCCCTGCTTCTGCCTGATCATGCCTGTCGCTCCGTGTGATCGTGGTGGTCGTGGTGGTCGCGGTCACCGTGCCCAGGTGGGCCCGCCGCCGCGGTCAGACCGCGGCCGTTTCCTGTCGACCCGCATGGGCCGTCTTCCGGCCCCGGCGCGGCCGCACTGCCGAGCCGTCGAGCCCCAAATCGCCGAGCAGCAGGTCGGAGGTGATCCGTGCCGACGAGTAGATCACGGGCAGCCCGCTGCCCGGATGCGTGCCGCCGCCGACGAGATACATCCCCTCCACGTCCTCGAACCTGTTGTGCGGCCGCATGTGCAGCATCTGCCCGAGGTCGTGGGAAAGGTTGAATGTCGCACCGCGGTAGATCTCGTAGTCGTCCTGCCAATCGTCGGGCGTGAGCATCTTCTCGTAGCGGATCCGCTCGCGAACACCGCGGATCCCGACCCGCTCGAGCTGGTCGAGGGCCACCTCGCGGAAGCCCGCCGCCTCCCGCCGCCAATCGACGTTGGGATGCCGATGGGTGGTGGGAATCAGCAGATAGAGCGTGCTCATCCCCGGGGGCGCGAGCGTGGAATCGGTGACGCCGGCGTTTTGCACGTACATCGAGGGGTCGCGGGAGAGGGCATGGCGGTGCTCGATGTCGGCGAGGTTGTCCCGGTAGTTCTCCGAGAGATAGATGTTGTGGTGTGCCACGTCGTCGTAGCGGCCCTCGATGCCGAGGTAGAGCATGAACGTCGAGCAGGAAAACCGCCGTGAGGCGATCTTTTTATCGTTCCAGCGGCGACGGATCGCGTCAGGGACGAGGCGGGTCATCGTGCGGGCAAAGTCGGCGTTCACCACCGTGGCATCGGCCTCATACTCGCCGCGCGACGTCTTCACGGCCTTGATCCGCCGGCCGGCGAAGGCGAGCGACTCAACCGGCTCGTCGTAGCGGATCTCGACGCCCATCTCCGTGGCGATCCGGGCCATCGCCTCCGACACCGCGCCGCAGCCACCGATCGGGTGGAAGACGCCGTGCTCGTATTCGAGGAACGAAAGGATCGAGAACAGGCTCGGGCACTTGAACGGCGACATGCCGAGATACTTCGACTGGAACGTGAAGGCCAGCCGGATCCGTTCGTCGCTGAAGAACGTGCCGAGTTCGGTGTCGAGGCTCCGCCACGGCTTGAGCATCGGCACGAGTTTGATGAGTTCGGGGCTCGCCAAGTCGAGCCAGCTCTGGAACGGCTGCTCGAGGAACGGGGCAAATCGCTCGAACTTGTGCCGGTTGGCCTCCATGAACCGGGTGAAGGCACCGCGGTCGGCGGGCGAGAACCGCGACACCTCGGCCTCCATCCGGGCCACGTCAGGCGTGCAGGAAAGCTCGCCTCCTGAGCCGAAGACCAGACGATATTGCGGGTCGAGGCGGACCATCTCGACCTCCTGCCGCAGTTCGCGGCCGCAGATCTGGAAGATCTCCTCGAGCACCCGCGGGTAGAGGAAGAAGGTCGGCCCGAGGTCGAACTTGAAACCCTCGGGCGTCGCGATCGTGCTGGTTCGACCGCCGGGCACCGAAAGTCGTTCGAGCACGCGAACGCGGACGCCCGATTGCGCCAGGAGCATTGCCGTGGCAAGACCGCCGGGACCAGCTCCGATGATGTTGACGGTCGGCGACATCCTGGCCCTTCCACCATGCCGGGCCGGAACGCACGTCCCTGCCGCGTCGGCGACGCCCGTACTATAGGTGTCGCCCGGGGAGGGTCAAGAATCGCGGGAAGGCGTCAGTACGGGATGTAGTAGGCGGACCGGACCGGCCGCAGGCCCCCGAACAGGCCCCGACGGTAGAGCGGCATGGCCACGGCGGCGGGAGCGTAGGCGGCGGTCACGGGCTGTGCCACGACTTCGCTGACCACCGGTGAGTAGACGGTCGTTGGCGCGTAGTACGAGGTGACGGCGACAGGGGCGGCCGGGGCATAGGCCGGTGCGTAGCCCGCCGTGTAGACCGGTGCGTAGCCGGCGGTGTAGGTCGGCGCGTAGCCGGCGGTGTACGCCTGTGGGTAGGCCGAATATGCCGGGGCATAGGCCGACGTCACCGCGACCGCGGCCGGCGCGGCGACGACCGGCGGCGAAAAAGCCGTCACGGCGGCATAGTTGCCAGCGGGCGTGTAGTTGGCGACGTAGGCCGGCGCCGCGACCACCGGGGCGGCCACGACCGGCCGGTAGGCGCCGTAGTAGACGACCTGGGCTTGGGCTGCCCCGCAGGCGAGCACGGCCAGGCAGCAGAAGACCGACGGGATGAGACGCCGCAGCAGGGAACTCATGAGAGCACGGATCCTTTCCGGAGGCGGTGAACCGGCCGCGACGAAGGCCGCTCCGTCACCACGCATTCGATTGATACGCCGATGAACGAGGATACGTTCGATCCGGTTGGCCTTGCAAACTGCCCTCAAACTCTGACATTTTGGCCGTGAACTTGGCGAAGCGGCGACCGCTGGGGGGCCGAAAAGCCACCTCCCGCCGGACTGCGACACGCGAGCCTTCGGAGGCGACACCTTGCACACTGCGGCCTCGACGTCCGCCCCCTCCGCCGCGATCGGTCACGGCCACCGCGGTTTCGCGTCGCTGCTCGTCGTCCGCGGGCTGACGCTGCTCAACGACCATGCCCTCAAGTGGCTGGCCATCGGACTGGGCAAGCGGCTCGTGGAGCAGGGCAACGTCTCGCTCGTGCTCACCATCGGTTTGGTAGGGCTGTCCCTGCCCTATGTGCTCTTCTCGTGGCTCGCGGGCTCGCTGGCCGATCGACACCCGAAGCCCGCGGTCATCCGTTGGTGCAAGGCGGCGGAGGTGCTCATCGCGGCGGCGGCCACGGCCGTGCTCGCCTTCGGCGTCGGCGACAGCCGGGAATGGCTCGGGCTGCCGGTGGGGCTGTGGCTGCTGCTGGCAACCGTCATCGCGATCGGCACGCAGGCGGCGTTGATGACGCCGTCGATCGTCGGCGCCATTCCCGAACTCGTTCCAGCGGCGCGGCTGGCGAGTGCCAACGGACTGTTTTCGCTCGTGTCGCTCGTCGCCGTGCTCGCAGGCACGGCCGCCGGCAACTGGGTGGCCGACGCCACGCCCCTGGCCCGCGAGGCCTCGGCCTGGGCCCGCGGCCTCCCGACAGGCCTTTTGCTCGGGGGCACGGCGATCGCCGGACTGATCGCGGCCGCATGCCTGCCACGGCTGGCGGCTGCGGCGCCCCACGCGCCACCGGCTTGGAACGCGCTGGCCCGCACGTGGACCGACCTCGGGCTGTTTGTCCGCCAGCCGGAACTCGCCGCCGCCGCGGCTGGAATCGTCTTCTTCTGGGCGATCGGCGCCGTGGCCCAGGCCAACGTTGACCAGTTCGCCACGGAGGCCGGGGCCGCCTCGCAGGCTCAGGTCGTGCCGCTGCTGGTGGCTCTCGTCGCAGGAATCGGGGCCGGGAGCGTGGTGACCGGCAAACTGGCGACCCGACCTGCCGGGGCCGACCCCCGCGTAGACCTCGGCTTCGTGCCGCTCGGCGGCATCATCATGGCCATCGCATTCGTGGCACTCGCCCTCACGGGCGGCCGATTCCTCGACGGCGGAGGGACGGCGTGGGGCCCGCTGCTCTGGCTCGTGGTGCTCGGGTTCGGCGCGGGGATGTTCGACGTGCCCCTTGAGACTTCCATGCAGGCCAAGAGCCCGCCCGACCGGCTCGGTGGCGTGCTCGCGGCGACGAACCTCTTGCTCTTCAGTGGCATGTTTCTGGCGTCGCTCGGCTACGGCGGGCTCCGGGCACCGCTCGGCCCCGGCGGCGCTCCGCTGCTGTCAGCCCGGGCGATCTTTGCGATCTTCGCCGTCCTCTCGCTCGGGGCTGCAGCAGTCGCCGTGTGGTGCGCACCGCGGGCAACGCTGCGGCTGTTCGTGGCCTCGATCGTCCATGCGGGCTGGCGATTCCGCGTCCGCGGCATCGAGAACATTCCGCCGGCCGGTCCGGCGGTCCTCGTCGGCAACCATCTCTCCTGGCTCGACGGGTTCCTGCTGCCGCTGTCGAGCCCGCGGCCAGTGCGGATGGTGGTTTACGGACCGAACATCAAGGGCCGGTTCTTGCGGATGCTCTCCGACCAGTGGCGGTTCATCCTCTTCGATCCGCGGCCCAAGTCGATCGGCACCGCGCTCAAGACGATCCAGTCGGGACTCGCCGACGGCGACGTGGTCGGCATCTTCTGCGAGGGGGGCATCTCGCGGACGGGCCAGGTGCTGGGCTTCAAACGGGGGCTGGAGTGGCTGCTTGAGAAGGTGGAGTCGCCGATCGTGCCGGTGTCGATCGACGGCCTCTGGGGAAGCCGGCTGTCCTTCTCGGAAGGCCGATTCTTCACGAAGTGGCCCCGGCTCTGGCGGAGGCCGGTCACGGTCACCTTCGGCCCTGCCCTCCCCGCGGGCACCCACACGGACCTGGCCCGTCTCGCCCTCCAGGAGACGGCCGCCGGGGCGGTGGCGCGGCGGCTCGAACCCCACGCCGCCACAGCCGAGGCCTTCGACGGCTGCTGCATGGTGCGACGAAACGACCGGCTTGTCGCCTCGCTGGCCCCGGGGGACCCGCTCCACGACTCGCTCGGGCAAGATGGCGGCCGGCTGCTCGGGATCCGGGCCAGGGTGCTCGACGCCGACGCGCCGGCAGACGCCGTCGCCGCGACCCTCAGCCGCGAGAAGGCCACGATTTGGCTGGCGCGGATCGAGCAGGTGCTCGCCCTGGCGGGCGATCCCACAGCCGCTGCCGGCCTCGCAGCGCACCTCGCCGCGGTGGTGATGCCCGTAGGGTCAGTGGCCCAGTTGCCGCGGGCCCGCGAGGCGATCGAGGCTTTCCGCGAGGCCTTTGGCATCGAGCCAGTCGTGGCCTACGCCCCACCCGAGGTTGGCGGCCTCGTGGCGATGAACACCCCACGGGCGCGGATCGAGTGGGACCACGAAACGATCAACCGGCCCGAGACGGTGGGCCGCGTCGTCAACGGGGTCGTAGTCTGGCCCCGGGGGGCGATGCGGACTGCTCTGGGGCTTCCGTCGTTGGCCGCCGAGGGCATCCCCGACGATGCCGCCGCCACGCTGGCGATCACCGCGACAGGCTCACAAGCGGCCCTCCTGGCCGACGCGTTCGACGTCGACAAGGACGGGTTTCTGA